>NZ_JBEXCS010000043.1:0-75174 GCF_040605395.1 Streptomyces sp. NPDC005648
GTTCATCGGCTGGCCGCCGTAGTCGACGGTCTTCGTCCACAACTTCCTGCCCGCGGCGAGGTCGATGGCCGCGACCTGGGTGCAGCCGGCCGAACGCGCGGGTGAGGCCGACGACCTGGCCATGGCCGCCGAGTCGGAGCGGGTCACGACCGCTCCGGGCGTCGTCGAGGTCGCAGGGACCAAGCTGGTCAAGTCCTTCATGCGCCGTCGCCCGCACCCCGGTCCGCCACCTGCGGGCTCAACGAATGAGACGCATCTGGCACTGCGGCCCCCTTTCGCCGCGCTCGTGGAACGTGCGGTTCAACCTCTTGACGCCGATGGGGCGTTCGTCGATAGTCATGCCTTGATCCGGCCGACCAAAGGGAAGTCGGATTGCCCTTCAAATTGTGAGCGCTAACAATTCCGGGTTGCCCCGCCGTTGGACCCGCTCACCATACAACTCCACTCACCAGGCAGTATCGACCAACGACCCAGTCCGTCCAAAATTGTTAGCGCTAACAATCACAGAGCGTGTTCCGATCCCCGTCCCCGATCGCCGGACGCGTTCGCCCACCTCAGCCCGATCAGCCCGCCCTCCAGAGCCCACCGCGAAGCCGGTTGGGGGCGCGGCCTGCCGCTCCGTACCGACGAACAAGGGAGTTCAAGGTGCCCGCCCTGTTCAACTTCCGCCGCCTGCGCCGCAAAGTGACCGTCTTCCTGGCCTCGATCGCTCTCGCCTTGGCCGGCCTGGTCGCCTTCAGCGGCACTTCGCACGCCACCACACAAGAACCCTGCGACATCTACGCGGCGGGTGGCACCCCGTGCGTCGCCGCGCACAGCACCACGCGCGCGCTCTACGCCGCCTACAACGGCCCCCTCTACCAGGTGCAGCGGGCATCGGACAGCGCGTTGCAGAACATCGGGGTCGTGTCCGCCGGAGGGGTCGCCGACGCCGCGGCGCAGGACTCCTTCTGCGCCGGCACCACCTGCACCATCACCCGGGTGTACGACCAGACCGGCGGCGGCAACACCCTGGTGTACCAGGGACCCGGCGGGACCGGAGGCGCCGACACGGCGGCCGGCGCGACCGCCGAAACGGTCAGCGTGGGCGGCCAGAAGGCCTACGCGCTGTACATCAACCCCGGCAACAGCTACTTCGCCTACAACTCCACCGGGGGCGTGCCGACCGGCAGTTCACCCGAGGGCGAGTACATGATCACCAGCGGCACCCACGCCAACAACGGCTGCTGCTTCGACTACGGCAACACCGAGACCGACCACCACGCCGACGGCAACGGCGCCATGGACGCCATCAACTTCAGCACGGAATGCTGGTTCGGCGGCTGCAGCGGTACCGGTCCATGGGTGCAGGCGGACCTGGAGAACGGCCTGTTCACCGGCGGCAGCAAGGCGTGGAACCCCAACCAGGTCTCCGAGACCAGCCATTTCGTCACCGCGATGCTCAAGAACAACGGCACCACCCAGATGGCCCTCAAAGGCGCGGCCGCCCAGTCCGGGAGCCTGACCCAGTTCTACAGCGGCGCACTGCCCAGCGGATACAACCCGATGCACAAGCAGGGCGCCATCATCCTGGGCAGCGGCGGCGACTGCTGCCAGACCAACCACAACGCGAGCGCGGGCACGTTCTACGAAGGCGCCATGGTCAGCGGCTACCCCTCCGACACCACCGAGGCGGCGGTCCAGGCCAACATCGCAGCCGTCGGCTACAGCACCAGCACTCCCTTCACCCCGGGCGCAAGGCTGTCCCTGCAGGCCACCACCTCCTGCTGCACCAGCGACTACCTGCAGCACGACACCAGTGACGACAAGGTCGTCATCGCGCCGGTGACCTCCTCGAGTTCGGCCACGGACAAGGGCGACGCCACCTGGATCGTCCGCGCCGGCCTGGCCAACAGCAACTGCGTCTCCTTCGAGTCGGCCAACGCGTCCGGCAAGTTCCTCAGGCACTACGCGTTCCAGCTCCATCTCCAACCCAACGACGGCACCAGCCAGTTCGCCGCCGACGCCACCTTCTGCCCCACCTCGGGCAACAGCGGCACGGGCTACTCGCTGAGATCGTTCAACTACCCGGCCAAGTACATCCGCCACTACAGCTTCACCGGGTACATCGCGAGCGACGGCGGCACCAACACCTGGGACACCGCGTCGACGTGGGCCCAGGACACCAGCTGGCTCGCAGCCTCCCCCTGGAGCTGACGAGCGACAAGCCCCGGGTCCGGTGCCGAAGAGAGCCGTAGCCGCGCCGAACCCGGTAGGCGTCCGCGCGACCCGCGCCGTCCGCGCAGCCGGACCCCGGGATTCGCCGACACGCCCATCACCCATCCTGTGAAGGAGTCTCCGCATGTTCAAGCCACAGTGGATACGCAGCGTCAGACGCGCACTCCTCGCGGCCGGTGCGACCGCCGCCCTGGCCGCCGGCCTCCTCACCGCCACAGCAGCCCCCTCCCAGGCCGCCGCCCAGGGGCCGTGCGACATCTACGCCGCCGGCGGTACCCCCTGCGTCGCCGCGCACAGCACCACCCGCGCCCTGTACGCGGCGTACAACGGCGCGCTCTACCAGGTCAGGCGTGCCTCGGACAACGCCACTCAGAACATCGGCGTCCTGAGCGCCGGCGGCTACGCGAACGCCGCCGCCCAGGACACCTTCTGCGCCAACACCAGCTGTGTCATCACCGTCATCTACGACCAGTCGGGCAAGGGCAACAACCTCACCCAGGCGCCCGCGGGCGGAGCCGCCGGCGGACCGGACAACCTCGCCAACGCCTTCGAGGCGCCGGTCACCGTCGGCGGACACGAGGCGTACGGCGTGTACGTCGCGCCCGGCACCGGCTACCGCAACAACAACACCAACGGCATCGCCACCGGCGACCAGGCCGAGGGCGAGTACGCGATCTTCGACGGCACGCACTTCAACGGCGGCTGCTGCTTCGACTACGGCAACGCCGAGACCAGCAGCACCGACACCGGCAACGGCCATATGGAGGCCATCTACTTCGGCAACAGCAAGTCCTGGGGCTACGGCAGCGGCAACGGCCCCTGGATCATGGCCGACCTGGAGAACGGCCTGTTCTCCGGCGTCAACCAGCACCTCAACTCGGGTGACCCCACCGTCACCAACCGGTTCCTGACCGCCATGGTCAAGGGCGGCCCGAACCAGTGGGCCATCCGCGGCGGCGACGCCCAGTCCGGCGCCCTGTCCACCTACTACAGCGGCGTACGCCCCAACGTCTCCGGCTACAACCCGATGCACAAGGAAGGCGCGATCATCCTCGGCATCGGCGGCGACAACAGCAAGGGCGCCCAAGGCACCTTCTACGAAGGCGTCATGACCTCCGGCTATCCCTCGGACGCCACCGAGAACGCCGTACAGGCCAACATCACCGCCGCCGGCTACAACAGTGGCTCGACCAGCACCGGTTCGCTGACCCCCGGCTCCCGCATCTCCCTGCAGGCCACCACCTCACCCTGCTGCACCACCGACTACCTCCGCCACGACGACGCCGACACCAAGGTCGTCATCTCCAACATCAGCTCCTCCAGCTCGGCCACCGACAAGGCCGACGCCACCTGGATCGTCCGCGCGGGCCTGGCCAACAGCTCCTGCCTGTCCTTCGAGTCCGCCAACGACCCCGGCCAATACCTGCGGCACTACAACTACGAGCTCTACCTCAATACGGACAACGGAGGCAGCACCTTCGCCCAGGACGCCACCTTCTGCCCCACCACGGGCAACAGCGGGGTCGGGCACTCCTTCCAGTCCGTCAACTACCCGACGAAGTACCTCCGCCACTACAACTACACGGTCTACATAGCCAGCAACGGCGGCTCCAACGCCTGGGACGCCACATCCTCGTGGGCCCAGGACACCAGCTGGCTCACCGCCTCCCCCTGGAGCTGACCGGCAACCTCCCCGTCTGACCATCCTCCAGCGAGCACGGCTCCCCTACGGAACCCCCCAGGGAAGCCGTGCTCGCTCCCTAGCTCACACGGACGTCGTTCGCGCGGCCCTCGGCGACGGCGAACTGCGTGCCCAGAAGCGTGATCAGAGGGTCAACACGATGCGCTCGTGCACATGACCGCCTTCAAGGAGACGGTGCGCCTCGCCGGCCTCCCGCATGGGCATGGTCCTGTACTCCCGCAGTCGCAGCCGCCCCTGCGCCATCATGGACATCGTGTCCTCCAACGCGTGAGGAGCCCGCTCCGGAGTGGGATGTGACAGGGTGACGCCGAAGTCCGCCGCCGCGGGGTCGGACAAGGTGACGACTCGGTCGGCGGCCCCGGTCAACGCGATCGCATCGCTCAGCACCCCCTTGCCGGACGCGTCGAACGCGAAGTCGACAGCCCCAAGGCTCCGGACCGCGTCCACCAGCTTCGCGCCGTAGCGTACGGGCGTGGCACCCAGGGACGTGACCAGTGCGTCGTCCCGCTCGCCCACGGCACTCACCACTGTGACGCCCTGGGCGATGGCCAATTGGGTCGCGATCAAGCCGACGGCTCCGCCACCACCGAACACCAGCAGCCTGTCGCCTGTCTTCACCCCCAACTGCCGCAGGACCCCCGCTGCCGCCTCCGCCGAGGCCGGCAGGGAGGCCGCGGCTGCCCACGGGACGGACGCCGGCTTCTCGACCCACATCGAGGCGACCGCGTATTCGGCGTATCCACCGAGGTCGAAGAGCAGCGCCGCTACGTCGTCGCCGATCTGTGTTCCGCTCACTCCGGGCCCCAAGGCGTCGACGGTGCCGGCCACCTCGAATCCGAGGACGGCGTTCTCCCGTAACGAAAAGGCTTTGAGACGGCCCGACCGCAGAGCGAGGTCGGTCGGGCCGACGCCTGCGGCCTTCACCTTCACCCTGATCTGCCCCTCGGTCGGCTGAGGCGTGGGCACGTCCGCCCACCGCAACACGTCAGGACCACCGAAGTTCGTCAGCGTGATCGCTTTTGACATATCTCCTCCGTCGGGAACGAGTGCGCGGGTTTGCGCTTGCGACTATGCGGGATGGCTCATGGGCAGCAGGCCGAGTTCCAGGAGACTTTCGGCGGTGCTCGCGACGGCGTCGTCGCTGCTGCGGGGGTTCCACCCGAGGACGGTACGGGCCTTGGCGTTGCTGACGTGTCGGACCTTGCCGAGGTTGGGCAGCATGGCCTTCAGCAACGGGTTCGCCTCGGCGGCCCTGCGTACCGTCTCGTCCGGAAGCTCGGTCGCCGGTACGGCACTGGCCGCGTCGCCGAGCCGGTCGCGGATGGCGAGGGCGATCCGGTGCAGGGAGACGGCGTCACCGGCGGAGGCGATGAAGCGTTCGCCGGCGGCCCTGGGGTCGGTCATGGCTTTCAGGTGCAGGGCTGCGGCGTCACGGACGTCGACGACGGCGAAGTACAGGCGGGGTGTGCCCGGTATGGCGCCGCTGAACAGGCCGGTGATCATGCTGATCGAGGAGGAGTGGTCGCTGCCGACGACGGGGCCGAAGATGCCGACCGGGGCGACGGTGGCGAGCTGGAGGCCGTTGCCCTCGCGCTCGACGAACTGCC
The DNA here is from genome assembly GCF_040605395.1 of Streptomyces sp. NPDC005648. NCBI lineage: Bacteria > Bacillati > Actinomycetota > Actinomycetes > Kitasatosporales > Streptomycetaceae > Streptomyces > Streptomyces sp. NPDC005648. The sequence goes on from NZ_JBEXCS010000043.1 coordinate 5,527, forward strand.
AGGCCGCTCGCTCGGCCAGCACCTTGGACTTGATGTAGGCGGGGATGTCGCTGTCCGGGTCGGTCCAGTCGTCCTCGGTGAAGGGCTGCTCGGTGGCGGGCCTGCCGTAGCCGATGGCGGCGAACGAGGAGGTGACCACCACGCGTTCGACTCCTGCGCCGCGGGCCGCGCGCAGCACGCGCAGCGTGCCTTCCCGCGCCGGGAGGATCAGGTCGTCCTCGTGGTCTGGTTCGCCGCCCGGGAACGGCGAGGCGGTGTGCAGGACGTAGCGGCAGCCCGCCACCGCCTCGGCCCACCCCTCATCCGCGGTGAGGTCCGCCTCCACGAAAGTGAGTTCTTCATCCGCGTCCACGCCCATGGCCGCCAATTCCGTGCGGACCCGCGCCTCCCGATGGAGGGACCGCACGGTGGTGCGGACCTGGTACCCCTCGCCGAGTGCCTGGGCGATCACACGACCGCCCAGGAACCCGGAGCCTCCGGTGACCAGGACGGTATCGGTCGCAGTGCTGCTCATGGCCAACAAGTTCCTTTGTTCCGTCGTGCGGCGTGGTGGCCGGTCCAAGGGACGTCAGCCGGATGAGGAAGGGTCAGCTGCGACTGGTCAGCGCCGGAAGCAGCAGGGCATCCATGACCGCGATGAGCTGGTCGGCGTCGGCCTCGGTGCCGGTGAAGAGCTTCTCCACGAAGACGCTGCCCATGAGGAACATCTCGGCGTGTGCCAGGGCCGGGTTGTCGGGACGGATCGTTCCGCGCTCGACATGCCGGGCCAGGATGGTGCGCAGCGCGTCGAGGTAGGGGGCGAACAGGACGTCCCGCAGTGCCTGGGCGAGGGCCGGGTCGGAGATGACTGCCTGCCAGATGCCCAGGGTGGGGGCGCCCTTGGGGTGCGGTGCCGGCATCATGCGGGCCAGCGTCACCAGGTCGTCGCGGAGGCTGCCTGCGTCAATGTGCGGCAGGGGTGGGTACTTGCGGGCCATCATCGCGGTGATCACCAGCTTGGGCTTGTTCTCCCACTGCCGGTACAGCGTGGCCGTGCTCGCCTTCGTCCGCCGGGCCACCTCGTCCACGGTCGCCTGCTCGTAGCCGACCTCGGCGACCAGGTCGAAGGTGGCGTCGAGGATCTCGCGCTCACGCTCCTCCGTCAGCCGCTTGCGCCGGCTTGAGGCCGGTGCCTGCTTGCTCATCGGCGATTCCCGTCGTCCCGTTTGCCGGCCCACGTCCGTCCACCCGGACGACCACACATCGAAAACACGTTTTCGACAGTACGTTTTCGACAGGCCGTGCGCAAGTCCACCGTGAAGCGCATCCGGCACGACCCAGGCGCGTTACGCACAGGGGTGGGCTCACCGCCCAGGAACAACAGACGTCGCCGGTCGGGCACCGGACCACAACCGGACCTCAAGCGTTACGCACCCGATCCAGCCACCACATGGCGCCGCAAACACCCCCGCCCACGGTGGAGTCGTTCACGGAGCCGCAGGCGAGGAGGTCGGGCAGTGGGTGTCGAGCAGTTGTCCATGTACGGGTACGCGTCGAAGGCGGAGGTCCTCGCGGACGCGCGGCGGTACTGGAATCCCGACAAGACGTCGTTCTGGCAGGACGAGGGTGTTCCGCTCGTCGTCGGGGACCGGTCCGGGTACCGCCTGACCGACGTCGACGGGCACGAGGTGATTGACGTCCATCTCAATGGCGGTACCTACAACCTGGGGCACCGCAACCCCGAGCTGGTGGACACCCTCACTCACGCGATCCGTCACCTCGACATCGGCAACCACCACTTCCCCACCCCTGGCCGCGCGGCGCTGGCCCGTCAACTCGTCGAGGCCACGCCCGGCGCGGACAAGGTCGTCTTCGGATCCAGCGGCGCGGAAGCGGTGGACGTCGCGTTGAAGAGCGCGCGGTACGCCACCGGGCGGCGCAGGATCGTGTCGGTCGTCAAGGCGTACCACGGGCACACCGGGCTGGCCGTGGCCACGGGAGACGCGCGGTTCTCGCAGCTGTTCCACTCGGACAACCCCGCCGAGTTCGCGCAGGTCCCCTTCAACGACCTCGGCGCGATGGAGACGGCTCTCGCCGACCGGGACACCGCCGCCGTGATCATGGAGACCGTTCCGGCGACGTACGGCTTTCCCCTGCCCGAGCCCGGCTTTCTGGCCGGCGTCAAACAGGCCTGCGAGGCCACCGGCACCCTCTACATCGCCGACGAGGTCCAGACCGGCCTGGGCAGAACCGGTGACCTGTGGGCGATCCACGGCGAAGGGGTCACCCCCGACATCCTGGTGACCGGCAAGGGCCTCGGCGGCGGCCTCTACCCGATCAGCGCCACCCTGCTCGGTCCGACGGCGAGCGGCTGGCTGCAGCGCGACGGCTTCGCCCACATGGCGACCTTCGGAGGCGCCGAACTCGGCTGCGCCGTCGCCGCCAACGTCCTGGAGATCACCCAGCGGTCCGAGACCCGCGACAACGTCCGCCGACGCATCAGCCAAATCACCGAGGGACTCACGCGACTGCGCGCCGGACGCGACGTACTGCTGACCGGGCGTGCCGTCCCGGAAGCGGTCGTGGAGAAGTTCCGTGCCGAGGTGACACGGGAGCGCCAGATGGTCCAGGCCCTCGCCCTCGACTCCGGGTTGCCGGATTCCGCCGAGCGGCTCGCGCTGGCCGCCTCGTCCTCACTCGGCGGGCTCGACGTCCTGTGCCTGAACGCGGGAATCTTCCCGAACAAGCCGCTGGCCGAACTGACGTACGCCGATGTCCGCGAGGTGTTCGCGGTGAACGTCGAGAGCCAGATGCTCGCCCTCGCGGCCTGTCTGCCGCTGCTGCGCGAGTCGGCGGCGGGCCGGGTCGTGCTCACCTCGTCGATCACCGGTCCCGTCACCGGCTTCCCGGGGTGGAGCCACTACGCGGCGAGCAAGGCGGCCCAACTCGGCTTCATGCGCACGGCGGCCCTGGAACTCGCTCCCTACGGGATCACCGTCAACGCGGTGGCTCCCGGGAACGTGGCGACGGAAGGCTTGGACGGTATGGGTGAGGACTACCTCGCGCCGACGACGGCAACGATCCCGCTCGGCCGCCTGGCCCGGCCCCAGGAAATCGCCGACGCCGTCGAGTTCCTCGCCGGCGAGCGCGCCTCTTTCGTCACGGGACAGGTCCTCACCGTCGACGGCGGCCAGACCCTGCCCGAGTCACCCGAGGCAGTGCTCCCGGCCAGAGCGACGCCATGACGCCTGCACGGGTTCAAGGACGCTGCCGCGACATCGACGGCTACCACTGACTGCTGGGGTACGAGGAGCCGGAACAGTTCGCCGGCGTGACCGCACTGATACCCGGCACCGCAGGTGACCAACCGGATCGACCCACGTGGCAAAAGACACGTTCATGACACGATTGCGCTGGGGAAGGTCCAGGGAAGCCATAGGGGCGCCCATGACTGCCGTGAAGGGATGACCCGTGACGTCCACTGCGCCTCCCCCCATACCCCGGGCTGCAGGATCGTTTCCGCTCATCGGCCACGCGCTGAAGATGCGCGACAACCTCGGCTTCATCGACTCGCTGCGCGAGACACGGGAACCACTCGTCGAGATCGTCCTGCAGCCCGGGACGCGCACGATCGTGGTCCAGGACCCGGCCCTGATCCACCAGATGCTCAAGTCCCCGGGCGCCAGCCTCGACAAGGGCCGGCTCTACGAAAAGCTGGGCCAGCTGCTGGGCGACAGCGTCGTCACCGCCACCGGCCGCGACCACGTACGCAAACGCCGCCAGCTGCAACCCGCCTTCGCCCACACCGAAATCAACCGGTACGTCGACCTCATGCGCGCCGAGGTGACGGCCACCGTCGCCACCTGGAAGCGCGGACGGCCCCTCGACGTACACGAGGCGATGGTCGGCCTCAGTCTCGACATGCTGGCCAAGACGGTGCTCGCCGGCAGCCTCGATGACGCCGTCTTCCGCCAGCTGCGCAGCGACGTGTCGGTGGTGATGAGCGGCGTCGGTCTGCGCATGATGCTGCCCGACTGGGCCGAGCGCCTGCCGCTGCCCTTCAACCGCCGCTTCGACCAGGCCCGGGCCAGGGTGCGCGCCACCATCAACACCGCCGTCGAAGAACTGCGTGCCTCCGGGCACGACACCGGGGACATGCTCTCCATGCTGCTGCGCACGATCGACGAGGAGACCGGCGAGCCGCTGACCGGGCATCAGATCTCCTCCGAGATCTTCCTCCTGGGCGTCGCGGGCACCGAGACGACCGCGTCCCTGCTGTCCTGGGCCCTGTACGAGCTCGCCCGCAACCCCGACGTCGAGGCCCGGATCCTGGCCGAGCTGGACGAGGTCCTCGGCGAACGGCCGGTCACCTTCGACGACGTGATCCGGCTGCCGTACCTGAACCGGGTGATCACCGAGACCCTACGGCTGCACCACCCCGGCTGGCTGGTCACCCGCCGCACCACCGAGGAAACCCGGCTCGGTGAGTGGACGCTGCCCGCCGGCACCGAGCTCGCCTACTGCCAGCACGCCCTGCACCGCGATCCCGAGCGCTTCCCCGAGCCGCTCACTTTCGACCCGGACCGCTGGACCGACGCCGCTCAGGAGCCTCCGCCGGGAGCGTTCGTGCCGTTCGGGGACGGCAAGCACAAGTGCATGGGGGACCGTTTCTCCCTCACCGAGATGGTCGTGGCACTCGCGACGATGCTGCGTTCGGTACGGCTGGAACTCCCCGAGGGCCAGGTCATCCGCCAGGTCGCCCGGCTCACCGTACGCCCGCGCGCCCTGCGCATGACCGTGCGCCCCCGGACCGGGGTCGGCCTCTAGCGCCGAGCCGTGCCCTCTGCCAGCTGCGATGGCTGCGATGGCTGCGATGGCTGCGATGGCTGCGATGGCTGCGATGGCTGCGGGACGCTATCGCTGCAAGCTGGGGTCGTACCGCTCGGTTTCGATGGGGTTGATGGCCTGCCGGGAGACTCCGCACCGGTCAGCCGGCTGATGGAGTCGGATGATGCCCGCGGCATCGATCAGGGGTAGCGGACGGGGTGGTCGCGATGGCCACGCCCGCCCTGACTCCCCCAGCGCCCGAGCCAACGCCCAGTTCAGTCCGCTCGGCTGTGCCGCCGTGCTCAGACGGGCGCCACCAGCCGGTCCAGAAGCTGTGTCACGCTCGCCTTCAGTTCTGCCGCGGCGCTCTCACGGCCACTCAGCTGCCCCAGCAGCGCCTGTTGGAACAGCCCGTCGAAGACAGCGTACGCCATGGGCGACGCAACCATCGGGGACGCGCCGGACAGCTCCGCGAAGAGACTGACGATGCGCCAGATCATGTGCTCCAGGCTCTGGTCGATGGCGAGGACGTCGTCGCGGAACGACTCCTCGAACAGGCTCTGGTTGCGCAGGTCGTACCAGAGCCGGTGCATCGTCGCGTCCTCGCGCAGGGTGCCGGCCATCGCCTCGGCGAAGCCCTCCTTGAGCTCCTCGGCGGTGTCGGCTGTGACGACGATCCGGTCGTAGCGGGTGACGCACTCGGCTTTGTACTGCCGTACGCAGTACGTGATCAGCTCCACCTTGTCGCGGAAGTAGTAGTGCAGGACGCCGTGGGAGAACTCGGAGTTCTGAGCGATCTCACGCAGGCTCGTGCGGGCGTAGCCGAGCTCCGAGAGGGTCTGCAGCGCGGACGTCGCCAACTGCGCCCGCCGCTCGGCGAACTTGTCGACCTGGCGCCGGGAGATCCGGTCCTGGTTCTTGTCCGCGGTCTGGGTCACGGTGAGCCTTCCGTCCGCCCTTCCGGTGGCCCGCACCCCGCGGACTCAGCCCCAGGCTATCGCGATCGACGGCCCGCACCCAGAGTTTCCCTTGACGCTCGTCCAGAAAAATCTTGACAGTCGTCCAAGAAACTCTTGACGAGTGTCAAGGCGTGCTCGACTCTGGCGTTGCAGGCACGCAGCCGGCACACAGCCATCTCGACGAGGAGATGTTCCATGAGCGTGTTCGACCTGACGGGGCGCAGGGCGCTGGTGACGGGCGGGGCCCGAGGACTGGGCGCGGGGATGGCGGAGGCGCTGGCCCGGGCCGGTGCCTCCGTCGTCATCGGCGACATCCAGGAGGAGACGGGCAAGGCGACGGCCGATTCCCTCCGGGCATCCGGCGCCACCGCCGGGTTCGTCCACCTCGACGTGACCGAGGACGCGAGCTGGGAATCGGCCGTCGCGCAGACGATCGGCGAACTCGGCGGCCTGGACATCGTCGTCAACAACGCCGGGATCGAGATCTCCGCTCTGGTCGTCGACCTCGACCCGGCCGACGTCCGGCGCATGCTGGAGGTGAACGTCCTCGGGACGGCCCTCGGCATCAAGCACGCCTTCCGGGCGATGCGCCCCGGCGGTCCGGCCGGCGCCGGCGGCGCGGTCGTCAACATCGCCTCGGTCGCGGCGACCATCGCCTTCCCCGGCATCTCGGGCTACTCCGCCACAAAGTCGGCGGTGGACCGGCTGACCCGGGTGGCGGCGATGGAGTCGGGCAAGCTCGGCTACGGCGTGCGCGTGAACTGTCTCTACCCCGGCCTGGTACCGACCGAGATGGGCGCCCGGCTCGCCGCGGACATGGAGAGCCTCGGGCTCTTCCCCAGCGCCGAGGCGGCGGTCGGGGAAGTGATCGGCCAGACCCCGCTCGGCCGCCTCGGCGAGGTCGCCGACATCGCCGACGCCGTGGTCTTCCTCGCCTCCGACGCCGCCCGCTTCATCACCGGGGCCGGCCTGCCGGTCGACGGCGGCATGGGCATGTGACAGGCCCCCGCCGACACCTCCACCCCGCACGAAAGGCCGATCGATCATGAGCAACGCCAAGCCCGTCGTCGTCTACGGAGCCTCCGGCTACACCGGCCGTCTGGTCTGCGAGTACCTCCGCGAGTACAACATCCCCTTCATCGCCGCCGGACGCGACAAGGCCCGTATCCAGGAAGTTCTCGACAAGGTCCCCGGCATCGACACCGTGGAGCACGAGGTCGTCGAGGTCGAGCACGCGGTCGGACCGCTCACCGAGCTCTTCCGCGGCGCCCAGGTGGTGAGCAACATGGTCGGTCCCTTCATCAAGTACGGGCCGGAGGTGGTCGAGGCCGCCCTCGCCGCCGGCTGCCACTATCTCGACACGACGGGCGAGCAGGACTGGGCCCTGGACGCCCAGGCCCGCTGGGGCGACGCCTACGCCGAGAAGGGGCTGCTCCTGTCCCCCGGCGTCGCGCAGATGTACACCACCGGCGAGATCGCCGCCAACATCTGCCTGGAGACCCCCGGCCTGGACACCCTCGACATCCTGGTGCTGTGGAAGGGCTTCCCCACGTACGCCTCGACCCAGACGATCTTCACCATCCTCAAGGCCGACTGGCACTACCTGGAGGAGAACCGGTTCCGCACGTGGGACCCGCTCACCGCCGTCGAGGCCGCCGTCCCAGGGCAGCACGAAACGGCACTCGCCACGCCGTGGGGCGGCACCCTGCATCCCGTGTGGTTCAAGAACGACCCCAGGGTCGCGACCTGCAAGGCCCTCGGCGGTGTCATGGACCGTTCCGTGATGCAGGGCGTGGTGGAGACGGTCAAGATGGTCGAATCCCAGATCAAGACCCTGCCCGCCGAACAGCAGGACGCCGCCCTGGCCGAGGTGGCCGCCTCGGTGCAGGCCGGCATGCCGCCCCGGGAGAACCCCCGCGTCAACACCACCGTGGACTCCGTCCACGCCTCGGGTCCGCTGGGGCGAGCCCACTGCGTGATCCACGGCCACAGCAACTACAAGCAGACCGGGCTCCTGCAGGCGTACGCCGCGTACTCGCTGCTGCAGCAGCCGCCGCGGCGGGTCGGTCCGGCCTCCGCCTGCCAGGCGTTCGGCCACCGTGAACTGCTCGGTGCGCTCAAGGCGTTCGGGCTCGTCCTCGACCCGGTCCTCACCGTCCGCAGCTGAGTCCCGCACTCCCCCGAAAGACCCGGAGAAACGAGGATGACGCCGTGCGTCTGACCGACTATCTCGACAAGGGCGCCTCCCTGGGGCCCGACGCCCCCTGCCTCACCACGGGGGCAGACACGCTCACCTACGGCGAGGTCCAGGAACTGTCCTGGCAGGTGGCCCGGGCACTGGACCGGTCGGGCGTACGGCCCGGGGACAAGGTGGCGGTGCTGTCCGCCAACGATCCCACCGCCTTCTCCTGCGTGTTCGGCATCTCCCGGGCGGGCGCGGTGTGGTGCCCCGTCAACCCGCGCAACGAGGCCGCCGAGAACCGGGAGTTGCTGGACCTGTTCGACTGCGTCTGCCTGATCTTCCAGGAGGCGTACACCCCTCTGGTCACCAAGATCCTTCCCGACCTGCCGAAGCTGACCACCCTGGTCTGCCTCGACGCCTCCCCGTCCTTCGCGGACTCCCTCGACGCATGGCTGGACGGCCTGCCCGCCGGTCCGTGGGAGGCGGCACCCGCAGACGACACCGTCATGCTCGTCGGCACCGGCGGCACCACCGGCCGGCCCAAGGGTGTGATGCTGACCGACCGCAACATCGAGACCATGTCGGCGCTGACGCTGATGAGTTACCCCTTCGGCCCCCGCCCGGTCTACCTCGCGCTGGCCCCGCTGACGCACGCGGCCGGGGTGCTGTGCTTCCCCGTTCTGTCGCTGGGCGGCGAGATCGTCATCATGCCGGCGCCCGATCTCACCGGGTTCCTCGCACTCGTCGAACGCCACCGCGTCACCCACACCTTCCTGCCGCCGACGCTCATCTACATGCTCCTGGGCCACGCGGGCCTGCCCGCCGCCGACCTGACCTCGCTGCGCTGCCTCTGGTACGGCGCTGCCCCCATGTCCGCGGCCCGGCTTCAGGAGGCCATCGAACGCATCGGCCCCGTCATGGCCCAGCTGTTCGGCCAGTCCGAGGCACCCATGATGATCTCGACGATGGCTCCCCAGGACCATTTCCGCCCCGACGGCTCCCTGGCCGTAGAGCGTTTCACCTCCGCCGGCCGGCCCTCCCCCCTGGTGACCGTCGCCATCATGGATCCCGACGGGAAGCTGCTGCCGCCCGGCGAGCGCGGCGAGATCGTGGTGCGCGGCTCGTTGGTCATGGCGGGCTACTACAAGAACCCCTCCGCCACCGCGGAAGCCTCCCGCCACGGCTGGCACCACACCGGGGACATCGGCTACCTCGACGCCGACCACTACCTGTTCATCGTCGACCGCGCCAAAGACATGATCATCAGCGGCGGGTTCAACGTCTACTCCGCGGAAGTGGAACAGGCGCTGATGGAACACCCGGCCGTCCAGGACTGCGCGGTCATCGGCCTGCCCGACGACACATGGGGCGAACGGGTCACCGCCGTCGTCCAGCTGCACGCCCCCGCACGCACGGCGGACGTCACCGACGCGGCGCTACGCGACTTCGTCAAGGCCCGGATCGGGAGCGTCAAGGCCCCCAAGCAGATCGAGGTTTGGCCCGACCTCCCCCGCTCCAAGGTCGGCAAGGTACTCAAGAACGAGATCCGCTCACACCTGCTCGGCGACACCCATGACTGACAAGGTGTCAGCTCCTGCCGATCATGGAGGTCACACGTGCGGCGAAGTGTGTCGCGGGTGGCGGGTGGCGGCTCATCGAGCCGTGAGGACCTGGGCCCACGGCTCATCCACGTCGGCCAGCCCCAGTACGGCGACCACGTTGTCGAGCATTCCGGCGCCGAACCAGCGCCGTACGGCCTCGTCGTCGCCCAGCAACTGCCGGACGGTGTCGACCTGTTTCGCGTAGCACCGGCGCACCGCCTGTGCCACCAGCGGCTCTCCGACGGCGCAGTTGGCGTGCATGAGGAAGCGCAGGACATTGCGGTCCGCGACGAGCGCGGCGTAGGCGCCGCGTGCGGCATCCAACCTCGCCTCGGGCGACAGACCGGCCCCGCCCGACGCCGGTGAGTGCGCGACCAGCGTATCGGTCATGACCACCGACACATGGTCCACCGCCGCCGCGAACAGCGCTTCCTTGTTGGGGTACAGGCGGTAGAGATACGGCTGGGAGACGCCGACCCACGCTGCGATCTCGTGGGTCGTCGTACCATAGAAACCCTTTTGCGCGAAGCAGTCGACAGCAGCGGCCATGATGGCCCGGCGTCGTTCGTCGCTCTTCGTGCTGGTACCGGCGGCAGGCATGGACATCAGTCAAACATGCCTCCTCTCAGCCCCCAAACGTCACGCCGAGGCCGGAGTCGGACGGCACGTCGTCGGGCGTGAGCGCCTCGATCGCCACCAGCGGGTTCCAGTAGTCCAGGTAATGGCTGATACGCCCGTCCTCATCGGTCCGCACGACGGAGATGCACGTCTGCTCGTACGGCTTACCGGTCGGCAGCGCCGTGCCCTTCGAACGGAACTCGGCAATCACCAGACTCGGATCGACCGTGTCGTGGAAGACCAGGTCGACGAAGTCCACGTCGAAGGTCTGGGGAAAGTTGCTCATGTGCGCGACCAGGGCGTCGCGCCCCGTCACCCGCCGGGGCACACCGGCCGGGGCGTACGGGAACTCCAGCACCGCGTCCGGGGCGAACAGCTCCACCCATTCCTCGACGCGTCCCGCGGCAGTGAGGCGCAGGTGCTCGGCCAGTGCGTGCTGCGCGACCGCCCGGCGGCCGGCGTCGTCTTCCTTGACTGTCATCTTCACTCCTACGTTAGCGGTCGACCTATAACCAACAATCTACCACGCAGACCGCTGCCCCATGAGCAGGCGACGCCGTACGACAAGTCGGGAGCCGACCGGCGCCTGCGTGGACGGTCACCGCCGCACCTTCCTTGGAGATCGCGCAGATAGGCAGGTACTCATGGGCAGCGGTGCGGGCGTTCCTCCCAGCGGTGGGTCGTCCATGCCTGGCGGATCAGGCTACGTACGGTGATGGTCGTGTCGGCGAGGTCGAAGAAGGCTTGGATGACGGTGGCCCGGCGGCGCTCGTAGCAGCGGGCGCGACGGTGGAAGGCGCTCTGCCTGGCATGGGTGCGCTCAACGTGCCACCTCCGACTTGCCTGGCTCGGCGCCTTCTCGCCTTTGTGCGCGATCCGGCCGTGCAGGCCGCGTTCGTCGAGCAGGGTGCGGGTCTTGTCGGAGTCGTAGCCGGCGTCCAGGTGGACGGTGATGTCGTCGGGTAACGGTTGGAGGTCGTCCAGGCGGTCCAGGGTCGGGGCGAGCAGCGGGGAGTCGTGGCGGTTGGCTCCGGCCAGGACGCGGCCCAGCGGAATGCCGTAACCGTCCGTCATACCAGAGCGTTTCAGGCCCTGTTTACCGCGGTCGACCGCGGAACGCCCGGCCAGTGCCGGACGACGGGATCTTCGGAGAGAAGGGCGGTGCGACCAGCGGGTTATCAGGACGGCGATGGATCATCGACCTCATCAACGGCACGAAGTACTTCGCCCACCGAGTGCCGCTGTCTCGAACGATCTCGCCTACGAGGACGAGCACGGGCCTGCTATCGGCGTGATCAACATGCCTCTGAGCCAGCAGATGATCGTGGCGGGTCGTGGTCTGGGCTGCTGGGGGCTGCCGGGTCCGGACCCGGACCTGCAATCGGGCCGCCGCGCCCAGGTCACGGAGCGGACCAGCCGGGTTGGGGCAAGGACTCCCGATCGAAGCTCCCGTTCGGCCAACACTCCTCAAGATCGGAACGACAACAGCCACTTAAACCGCGCCCAAGGCGGCTTGCTTCTCGTGGTTGTCTGCCAGGAAGTCGCTGATCCGGCGGTTCGTCTGCGCGGGCACTGCGGTGGGCATAGCGAAGTGGGTGAGTTCGGTGAGGATCTCGATCCGGGCATCCGGTACGGCCTTGCGGGCGCGGACCGCGACTTTCGCGGCGTCGTGGGCGTCGCTGCGGCCGGCGAGAAGGACCAGGAGCGGGACGCTCAGTGCGGTGGGGTCAGGGCGGCGGCCGACGACCAGTTTCCGGTTCGTGAAGCCGGAGACCGCCAAGGCGTAGAGCCGCTTCCAGCCCGGGTCGGTGTCCGTGCCCGCCGTTTCACGGTCCAGGTACGCGCCTGCGCGGGCTTGCGTCGGGCGGAGCAGTATCGGCAGCGAGCGCAGCAGGAAACCCGGGCGGAAGTTGGCGAAGCACTGGGTCGGGTCGAGCAGTACCAGCCGATCCACTCGCTGTGTGGCGTGCAGGGCGTAGGTGAGGGCCATCCAGCCGCCGTAGGAATGACCCAGGAGGTGCACGCGGGAAACAGTGAGGCCGTCGAGCAGCGCGTCCAACCAGGCCATCAGGTCGGTGGTTGTGCGCAGCGGGCGCCCGCTGGGGATGCTGTGTCCGGCGTCGCCGAGGATGTCGACGGCCAGCACCCGGTGGTGCGTGCCGAGTGCCGGGGCATTGGCGAACCAGACGGCGCCGGTGGAACCGCCGCCATGCAGGAGGAGAACGGGGGTGGCTCCGGCCGGGCCGTAGGCATGGACGCGGGTGATGCCGTATGGGGTGGGAACGTCGATCTCGGTGGTACCAGTGGGCCAGCGGGCGAGCATTGCGTCGTAGGCCGCGAAGAACTCTTGGGATGAGGACATTACGAACCCTCCGGGGAATCATCTCGTTGACCAATTCTCTCGCTCGGCGAGATACTAGCCCGGTGAGCGATGACAACAACCCCGCGATGCGGCTGGTCCATCTACTGCGCGCAGTGACCGTGGAATTCGATCTGCGCGCCGCGGAGTTCGCCGCGCGAAACGGCCTGCACCCCACCGATCTGCGGGCCCTCATTCACCTGCTTGACGCCGACCGGGCAGGCACCGGCGTCACCCCGGGACGGCTCGGTGCGGCGCTGCGGCTCAACTCGGCGGGCACTACTGCCCTGCTCGACCGGTTGGAGCGCCTGGGGCTCGTCTGTCGCAAGCGCGATGAAAACGACCGGCGCCGCGTCATGCTGACGGTCGAGCGGAAGGCCGTGGAGCTGGGCTGGTCCTTCTTCGGCTCGCTCATCGCCAACCTCGTCGATGCGGCCGAGGACTTCACCTCGGGTGAACTGGACATCGTTCACCGTTACCTGACCGCTGCGCTTCGAGCAGCCGCTCCCGCCTGCGACGCGTCGACGCCCGCAGCCACCGCCAGCAAGCCGCCGACACCGCAGCGATTCGGCCGGCCATAAGGACAACACAGGTCAGCGATCACAGAGAGTGCGCAACTCCATGATCGCGAACCCTGTGCCTGTCCCGTCTGCAAGCCGAGCCCGCCTGCCGCCTATCTGCGCGACCTCTTACTGGTGCGGTCTGCTTCGCCGCACCGCGAGCACGGCTGCGGTCGCGGTCGCAGTCAGGACGAGTACGGCCGCGTCTGGGCCCGCCAGGGTGAGCACCTGCCGGAGGGAGGGGGCGGCGGCGTATCCGGCTGATGCCTCCGCGGTCGCCCAGACGCAGGCCGCGGGACCGGCAACCTCGACAGCCGGGACAACATCAACACCGCCCGCCGGTGGCGGTTTCCCGACCGTCGAGCCGGACAACCGCTCGCGCGCATTGGGACAGCGCGGCGACGAACTTCATCCGCGAGATCCTCGACAGGGTCGGTGACAAGTGGAGCGTGCTGATCATCGGCACGCTCGCCGAGTGCCCGGTGCGCTACTCCGAGCTCGCGGAAGCGATCCCCGGCATCTCCCCGCGCATGCTCACCCTCACCCTCAAGCACCTCCAGCGCAGCGGGATCGTGAACCGCACCGCATACCCGGAGGTTCCGCCCCGATTCGAGCACTCCCTGACCGACCTGGGCACCTCGCTGCTGTCCACGGTCCTGTACCTGGCCGCCTGGCCCGCCGATCACCACCGCGAGATCCGAGACCACCAGAGCGTGTCCGACGCCGAGGCGTCACGAACGAAGCGGTGAGGGTCACCCGAGGCACGGCAAGCCTGACCGCCGCTTGCATCTGACCCTCCGATCGCCGAAGCGGCTTGACCTGCAAAAAGGGACAAGGGGTGTGGGATTTATACAGGGCTCCTATAGCGGTGCTATAGTCTGTAGCCGTGCTACAGAACATGGTCGGTGACGCCCGCGGGCGCATGCTTGCGGCGGCATTCGAGATCGCCACGCGCGACGGTGTCGACGCGGTCTCCACGCGCGCGGTCTGCGCCGCCGCAGGTGTACAGGCTCCGTCGCTGTACCACCACTTCGGCGACCGGGCAGGCCTGATCCGAGCGGTCGTCGATCTCGCGTTCGAGGAGTACTTCCACCGCAAGGACGCCGTTGTCGCCACCGACGACGCGGATCCGCGCACCCGGCTCGCCGCTGGATGGGACGCGCACGTCGCGTTCGCACTCGCCTACCCCGGTCTCTACCCGGCGATGTACCCGACATCGGGCCCGCTGCCAGGACAGGTTGAACGAAGCGGTGCACTCCTGCGCGCCGGGTTCGACCAGCTTGAGCAAATGGGCGCCCTCCGGCCCGGGATCACCGCGGCGCTGGCGACGAACGCGCTCCGCGCGGCCCTACGCGGTGTCGCCCATGCCGTCGCCGCGAACCCTGGAAGCGACGACAACGACTTGACGTCCGTCGTCGTCCGCGACGCTCTCATCAAGGCGCTCGTCGGCGACCCGGCACACGGTTGACCGATGGGCGATCCGCCCCCGGATCGACTGACAACCCTCACAACGGAGCAACGACCATGACTGACCTGCTCGCGGGCAAGACCATCCTCATCACCGGCGCCTCGTCCGGTATCGGCAGGTCCGCCGCGTTTCTGTTCGCCCGCGAAGGCGCGAACGTCGTCATCACCGCCCGCCGCAAGCCCGAACTCGAGCGTGTCGCCAAGGACATCACCGCCGGCGGAGGCAACGTCCTCGCCATTCAGACCGACACCACCGACGCCGAAGAGATACAGCGAGCCGTCACGGCCGCCGTCGAGGAGTGGGGGCGCCTCGACGGCGCTCTGAACAACGCGGGCCGCAGCCAGGGCGGCGGCCGCCTCGCCGAGGTCACCGACGAGACCTTCGACTCCGTCCTCGAGACCAACTTCAAGGGCGTATGGCTGGCGATGCGCGCCGAACTTCAGGCGATGACCGCGGAGGGAACCGCCGGTGGCTCGATCGTCAACGTCAGCAGCATCGGTGGCACCTTCGGCGCCGCCGGGCAGAGCGTGTACGGGGCGACGAAAGCCGCCGTCATCGCCATGAGCCGAGCAGCCGCCGCCGAATACGGCCGCGACGGTGTCCGTGTCAACGCGATCGCGCCCGGCGCCACGATGACCGAGATGATGGTCGCTTGGCAGCAGCGCGACCCGGGCATCGTCGAGCGCCTCAGCTCCCTCGCCGCCCTCGGCCGCCCTGGCCGGCCGGACGAGATCGCCGAAGCCGCCGCCTGGCTCCTCAGCGACCGCGCGAGCTACGTCACCGGCATGGCCCTCGGCGTCGACGGCGGCACCGCCCCCTGGCCCCACTGAGCGATGACCAGCGTGCCCTGGGCGTCGAGGCGCGCGGCTGCCCGCCGCCGTGCCCTGTCTCCACGATCCCTGCCCGCTGCGGCTGCTTCACGGACTCGCGGATGCGCCGCTCCGGAAACCCCACAGTCGACGCCGCGGCGGCGCAACCGGCCGGCTACGGTCATCCCGGCGGGTCCCGCCTCGATCACCACCACGGTGGGCGACTCCGCCGGCTCCCGCTCACTTTCAACTTTGGGCCCTTCTGGTCCAGGGTTCCCGGGTGGAGCCGGTCCCAGGAGGGTGGCCCGGCCGGGCCCGTGCGGCCGCCCTCCGCCGCCGGCACCGCGTCAACCGACTGCCCCCGGACGGAGCACTCCCGCACCCCCGCGGCCTTTTGCCCTCTATCGTGGAAAATCACTCATATAACGGCTCGGGGCGAGGCAGGCAGTGCATGACGGAACCGCAGATCGACTACGCGGCGGTCTTCCGAGGCCTACCGGGCATGGTGGCCCTGCTGACCCCCGACCTGGTGTACGCCGACGCCAACGAGGATTTCCAGCGCCTGTCCGGACGCACCCGCGAGCAGTTGGTGGGCCGCTACATCTTCGACGTCTTCCCGGAGAACCCGAACGACCCGGCGGCCGCCGGCATGCGAGACGTGAAGGCCTCCATGCTGCGGGCGGTCGCCACCGGCGAGCGCGACACCATGGCCCTGCAGCGCTACGACATCGAGGACCCGGAGCGGCCCGGCCACTGGCAGGAGCACTACTGGAGCCCGGTCAACGCGCCCATCCTCGGCGCGGACGGGAAAGTGACCCTCATCGCCCACCGGGTGGAGGAGGTCACGGAGCTCATCCGGGCCCGCGGCGGCACCGGCAGCAGCGACCGGCAGGCCCGCGTCCTGGAGGCGGAGCTCTACACACGCGCGCGTGAGCTGCAGGAAGTCAACGAACGCCTTCGCCAGGCGCACGCACGCGAACGTGAGGTGGCGCTGGCACTGCAGGCGGCGCTACTGCCCGCCCCGCGGCCGATCGAGCAGCACCGGACGGCCGTGCGCTACCGGCCCGCCATCGGCGCGCTCAACGTGTGCGGCGACTGGTACGACCTGGTCGACCTGCCCACCCCCGGCGACCGGATCGCACTGGCCGTCGGCGACGTCGTCGGCCACGGTCTCGCGGCCGCATGCGTCATGGGCCAGCTGCGCAGCGCGCTGAGCTCGGCCTCCCGGGTCGTGGAGGGCCCGGCGCAGGCGCTGGACGCGCTGGGGCTGTATGCCCGCTACGTCGAAGGGGCCGAGTCGACGACGGCGGTCAAGACCTTCGTCGACTGGGACAGCCACACCATCACCTACAGCAGCGCCGGACATCCACCGCCCGCCCTGGTGGACCCCGAAGGCACCGTGACCTTCCTGGACCAGGCCACCGATCCGCCGCTCGGCGCACGCCCCGAGCATCTCCCCCGCCTCCAGGCCACCGTGTCCTTCACCGAGGGCGCCACCCTGGTCCTCTACACGGACGGCCTGATCGAGCGGCGTGACGAGGACATCGACGTCGGTCTGGCCCGCCTCGCCGACTCCCTCGCCCGCCATCGCCACGCCGACCCGGAGCCCCTGGCCGACGCCCTGCTGGCAGACCTCCTCCCCGCGACCGGCAGCACCGACGACACCGCCCTGGTCGTCCTGCGGCTCTGAGTTCACCCTCAACGGCCGGAATCGGGTTCAGTCCGCCCGGGGCTTGTCGCCCCCGCTCAGCCGACCGTAGACTCCGATGAATTGAAGCTAGTTCAGTTCATTTCATGGGTAGCGGCTCGGGAGGGTGGAGCAGTGGGTTCCCTGGACGGCAAGACCGCACTGGTCACCGGCGCGGGGCAGGGCATCGGGCGGGCGATCGCCGTGGAGCTGGCCCGTCGGGGCGCGTCAGCCGTGGCCGTCGCCGACCGCGACGCGGAGACCGCCGCCGAGACCGCGGCCCTGGTACGCGCCGCCGGGGCCCGCGCGGAACCGATCGTCTGCGATCTGCGCGTCCGCGACGACATCGCCGGCATGGTCACGCGAGCCGCGGAGCGCTTCGACGGACTCGATGTCCTGGTCAACAACGCCGGGGTGATCGAGACCGCGTTCACGGCCGAACCGGACCGCGGTGTCGACGCCCTCCCGGAGGAGGTCTGGGACGCGGTCTACGAGGTCAACCTCAAGGCGGTCTGGCTGACGACCAAGTTCGCCGCACCGCATCTGCGCCGCTCCACGCGCGGGCCCGCCATCGTCAACACCGCCTCCGTCTCCGGCCTCACCGGCTTCGCCAACGCACCCGCCTACGGCGTCACCAAGGCCGGCGTCATCCATCTGACCAAGGTCACCGCCGTCGACCTGGCCCCGGTGCGCTGCAACTGCTTCTGCCCCGGTGTCATCGAGACGCGGCTCACCCGGGACTTCCTCGCCACCGCGACCGATCCCGAGGCCGCCGAACGCGAGCTGACCGCGCCCCAGTTGGTGGAGCGGCTCGGACGCCCGGAGGAGGTCGCCGCGCTGGCGTGCTTCCTCGCCTCCGACGACGCCGCGTTCATCACGGGGTCGTCGTACGTCATCGACGGCGGGGCGCTCGCCTGGCTCGGCGTACGGGACTGACCACCACCGACATGGCCAAGACGTGGGCCGAGACGCAAGGGGATCCGATGCACTCCAGGATGGCTGGAAGGACCGCGCTGGTGACCGGTGCCACGGGAGGCATCGGCGACGCCGTCGTGCGCAGGCTCGCGGCCGAGGGCGCGGCGGTCGTGGTGACCGACCTCGACGCCGACCGCTGCGAGAAGCTCGCGGAGGAGGTCGGGGGCGGCGCCCTGGGACTGGCCCTGGACGTCTCCGACGAGGCGGCCTGGCAGGAGGTCGTCGCCGAGGTGAGCGCCCGGCGGGGCGAGTTGTCCGTGCTGGTGAACAACGCCGGCATCGCCAGCATGAACACGGTCGTGACCGAGACCATGGAGTCTTGGGAGCAGGTCCTCGGGGTGACCCAGACGGGTGTCTGGCTCGGCATGAAACACGCCGGGCCGTCGATCGAGCGGGCCGGCGGCGGCTCCATCGTCAACGTCGCGTCGATCTTCGGCACGGTCGGCGGGTTCGGCGCCCAGTTCTCGTACCACGCGGCCAAGGGAGCCGTGCGTCTGATGACGAAGAACGCCGCGCTGCACTGGGCGAAGCGCGGTGTCCGGGTGAACTCCCTGCATCCCGGGTTCATCGAGACACCGCGCTCGCGCGAACTGTGGCGCGACACACCCCGGTTGGCCGCGATGCTCGAGGGGACGCCGCTCGGCCGGCTCGGCACGCCCGAGGAGGTGGCGGCCGCCGTGGCCTTCCTCGCCTCGGACGAGTCGAGCTTCATGACCGGATCCGAGCTCTACGTCGACGGCGGCTGGACCGCGCGGTGAGTCGACGGCGGCTGGACCGCCCCGTGAGCGGACCCGTCAACCACCCACGGGCGTATACCGGTTGACCTCGTCGGTCCGCGTGCGGTCGGCCCTTCCCCGGGCCACCAGCACGTCCAGGTGCGCCGCCGTCTCGTTGACGGCGAGCATCTGGTCGAACGGTCCGAGCTTGGAGAAGGGGACCCGTCGGCGGGTCCATCCCAGCTCCCCCGCCGCCTCGTACGCGGTCCGGGTACGGCCGTCGAGGGCGGCCAGTGTCTCGGCGAGACGGTCGTCGTGGTGGGCCAGGAGTTCCCCGACCCGTGTGTGCACGCTGTCGCCGACCGGGCCGTGCGCGGGCAGCAGCCGGGCGTCGGTGAGTGTGGTCATCAGCCGCAGTGAGTCGAGGTAGTCGCCCAACGGCAGGGCGGGGCCGCCGAGTTCGAAGCCGATGGAGGGGGTGATGTGCGGCAGGACGTGGTCGCCGGAGAACAGCAGTCCGCGTGCCTGGTCGAGGTAGACGACGTGGCCCTGGGTGTGGCCGGGTGTCGGAACGACCGTCAGGCGCACGTCGCCGAAGTGGAGTTCCTCGGCCTGGAGCCAGCGGTCGGGGGCCTCCCAGACGGTGGCGTCGAAGTCGCCGTCGTACATCGCGGCGACCCGCCCGGCGAGTTCGTGGGCGCCGGCCGCGTGCAGGGTGGCCAGCGAGCCGATCGGCTCGTCGGTGCGCAGCTCGCCCAGCAGCTCCAGGCCGCGACGCTCGCCCGCGCCGAGGTAGACCCGGGAGCCGAGCAGCCGGCGCAGTTCGACGGCCTGGGTGTAGTGGTCGCGGTGGATGTGAGTCACCAGGACGTGGCTGATCTCGCCGAGGTCGTGGCCGAGTTCGCCCAGCGCGTCCTCAAGTGCCGTGCGGGACTCGGGGATCGACCATCCTCCGTCGATGAGGACCAGCCCCTCCGTCAGCCCCTCCAGCGCGTAGACGTTGACGGCGCGCAGGCCGTCGTCCGGTAGCGGGAGTGGAATGCGGTGGACGCCGGGTCCCACGGTCTCCGGTCCGGGGTGCGCCCAGCGGCCGCGGTCGAAACGGGGGCTGTGGGTCGTGGGGGTGGTCATGCATCTCCTCGGCGGTGCTGTTCGGGGTGGGGGGCGAGCCTCGCGTGCAGGTCGTGGACGAGCGCGCGGGCGCCGGAGCGGTCGAGTTTGCCGACGGTGGTCTGCGGCAGTTCGTGGACGGTGAAGAGGAACTCGGGCCACTTGGCCTTGGACAGACCGGTGCGGGCGAGGTGTGCGGTGATCTCGTCGAGGCCGAGTTCGGCGTGTCCGTCCTCCACCACCACGAGCACGGCGGCGCGTTCGCCTAGGAGCGGGTCGGGGACGGGGGCCACGCAGGCGCGCGCCACCGCCGGGTGGGCGGCGACGGCGCGCTCGATCTCGGTGATGTCGAGGTTGCGTCCGCCGCGGATGATGACGTCCTTCTCCCGGCCCATGACGGTGACCGTGCCGTCCTCGGCGGTCATCAGCAGGTCGCCGGTGGGGAAGAAGCCGTCCGGGGTGAGGGCCGGCGGTTCGACCTTGCCGTCGCGGGCGTAGCCGAGGAAGAGCGACGGGCCGCGGACCTGGGCGCGGCCGGTCGTGCCGGGCCCCAGGACGGTGCCGTCGGCGGCCACGGCCCGGAGGTCGGTGCCGGGGAAGGGCCGTCCGTCGCGGCCAAGACGCACCTCCTCAGGGTCGTCGGGCCGGGGAGAGGTGTGGCCGAGGCACTCGGACATGCCGAAGACGCGCAGGATCGTCGTCCCCAGGGAGCGTTCGGCACGAGCGAGGGCTCCGCGGTCCATGGGGCCGCCGCCGACGGTGATCGAGCGGACCCCGTCGAGGACTTTCGAACCGGCGGCGGCGGAGCCCATCTGGAGGGCCATCGTGGGCACGCACATCGTCCACCGGGCCTCATGGGCGGCCATGCGCGCGAGCGCCTCCTCGCGGTCCCACCGCCCGGACAGGACGAGCGGCCCGCCCAGCATCAGCGCGAGGCAGACCCCGAAGCAGTAGGCGGCGGTGGAGGAGAGCGGGACTACGGCGGCGACCGCGTCCCCCTCGCGCAGACCGTTGACCTCGGCGGTGCACGTGCACGCGTAGCGCAGGGCGCTCTCCGACTGGACGACACCCTTGGGGCGGCCGGTGGAGCCGGAGGTCAGACCGATGACGGCACCGCCGGACCACCGGGAGACATCGCGCGGGCCCCGGCCGGCCAGGACGGTCCAGCCGTCGAGGGCCTGCGTCGCCGACGCGTCCGGCAGCGCTCCCGCGCCACCCCAGTCCTCGATCGCGGACGGTTCGGCGATCAGCACGTCCGGGCGGATGTCCTCCAGGGCGGCGGTGAACTCGGCGCGGGTGGTGTGCCGGTTGACGAGGGCCAGGACCCCGCCGGTCAGTCCGACGGCGAGCGTCGCGGCGACCGTGCGCCAGGAGTTGTCGGCCTGGAGCAGCACGGTGCCGCCCGGCGTGCCGTCCGGGGTCATCGCCTCGGCCAGCTCACTCGCCCGCCGCAGCAGATCGCGCGCGCCGTGACGTCCGTGGTCGTCGACGACGGCCGTGAAGTCGGCCTCCTGGGACCGTTGCTGGAACTCCCGCACTGTCTGTCGCATCCGCTTCCTCGCCTCGTCGCGAAGGGCCCACCGCGCGTAGGAGGGTGGGCGGGGTCGGCCCGGGGACTCGGCCCCGGGCGGGCTCAGCCGCCGTACATCTCCATCTCGCCGCCCATGACGGCGATCCGGCGTCCGCGCATGTCGCCGACCTGGGCGACGGCCGCCGCCCATTCGGGGCTCCGGAGTGCCGTGCGCAGGTCCTCGGGGGTGTCGAAACTCAGCACGGACAGGCCGTCCCAGCCCTCCGAGCGCGGTTCGAGGGCGGCGTCGAGGTCGGTGTGCCGCCAGGCCCTGAGACCGGGCAGCCGCCGGGCGAGTTCGGCGTGATCGCCGCGCCACCAGGCGATGAACCGCTCGTGGGTCCACTCGGGCGGCCGGGCGGCCAGCAGCACCAGGTTGTACATCGCGCCTCCTCAGGTGAACAGAACCGCGGGCGAGCGCCCGATCAGCAGCCGCCGTACCCGGCCCTCGTCGTCCAGTCGGGCCGAGGCCACGAAGGTCGCCTCCGGTACGCCCGACCTGCGGACCTCGCCGAGATACAGCTCGTCCCGGCCGACCGTGGAGGCGGTGAGCAGGTGGTGGGTGCGTACGCCCACCTCACGCTGGGCGAGGTAGCCCTCCATCTCGGCCCGTCCGCCGTGGAAGTCGGTGCCGGCGTCGCCCCCGGTGGAGAAGAGGATCGAGAAGGAGAAGTCCTCGCTGATCAGGTCCAGGATGCGGTCGGCGTCGTCGCTGTCGAGGATCCCGAACCAGGTGGTCAGGAACGGGGCGGCGGAGGTGGCCGGCGCGCTCACGGCCGGTCCACGAGGTCGAAATCGGGAGTGAAGAACGACTGGTAGCGCGCCATCAGCCCGGCGGGCGACACCTGCGCGGCGGAGAGGAAGGCCCCGGTCGTCACGCCCTCATCGACGACGAAGCCGTACGCCGTCTCGACGTCCCCGTCGACCGTGTACCGGACGATCTCGTGCCGGCGGTCCACCGCAGCGCGGCCGGCGATGTATTCGGTGAAGTCCTCGCGGGAGGTGCCGGTGTGCTGACCGCCGGGGAGGGAGATGAGGAACCGGAAGTCCGGTTCCAGGAGTTCGAGGGCCTTGTCCGGGTCGTGGCCGTCCATCCTGGCCATGTATTCGCGAATCACCATTGCCGATCGCTCTCCCTCAGCGCCATAAACAACCTGAGTTCAGTTCAGTTTGACTGTAAGGCAGCCGCCCCGCCGCCGACAAGGGGCGGGGCCGAGACCTGTTGAGCGGGGCGGCGGCTTCTTTCCGCGATGCTCAGGCCTATTCCGCGACCATCCGCACCACACAACCCTCGATCATCTCGCTGATCTCCGACAGGGGGATCGCCCCGCTCGGGCGGTACCAGCGCCAGACGCTGACGATCATGCCGAGGACGGCGAGGCCAAGGGTGTGCGCGTCGCGGACCGGGTAGGCGCCCTTGGACATGCCGCGCATCAGCAGGTTGGTCCAGTCCCGCTCGACCATCTGCACCAGCTGGCGGGCCGCGACGCGTTCGGTCTCCTCGCGCTTGGACTTCCGCGGGGTGGCGAGCAGCGACATGTTGGCCTGCAGGATGCGCATCTGGCGGATCTCGTGCTCGGTGACGGCGAAGGCGGTGCGCACGGCGGCGCGCAGTTCCTCCACCGGTTCCGTCTCGTCCTTCGTGGCCTCGACGAACTGGTCGTGTGAGCGCTGGAGTTCGAGGCGCATGATGGTGAGCAGGCAGTGGGCCTTGGACTCGAAGTAGTGGTAGAGGGCGGTCTGCCCGATGCCGACGCGGTCGGCGACCTCCGACCACTTGGTGTTCTCGTAGCCGTCCTCCCCGAACCGCTCCACGGCGGCCACGAGAATCGCGCCGCGCTTCGACCTGGGCCCCTCCTCCGGATCCACGATCCGCGCCCTCGCCATCGCCACTCCCTCTTCTTCACGGACGATTCCGATCACCGTCCGGTCGTCCGAGAGTAGACCCAAGTTCAAGTCGGTCACGAATCGGGGACAGGACGGATGCCGACGGGAAAGGGCTCCGGCCCCTCACCCATCGAGCCCCCGAAAGTCCGGTCGGCGCCCCGCGAGGAACGCAGCCACGCCCTCCCTGCCCTCCGCCGACACCGCCGCGGCCGCCAGGTGACGGGACTCCTCGTCGAGGTGCCCGGCGAGGTCGGTGGTGAGTGCCCGGGTGACCAGGCGGCGGGTCACTCCGTACGCCGACGTGGCTCCACGGGCCAGTGCCCGGGCCGTGCCCACGGCCTCCTCGGTCAGCCGCTCCGGGGCGACGACCCGGCCGACCAGCCCCAGCCCCAGCGCCTCCTCGGCCGTCACGCGCCGGTTTGTCAGCAGCAGGTCCAGCGCGCGTCGGGGTCCGACCAGCCGGGGCAGGGACCAGCTGACCCCTGCGTCCGGTGTGTACCCGATCGCGGTGTAGGCGGCCGTGAAACCCGCGTCAGTCGATGCGAGGCTGACGTCCGCCGCCGCCAGCAGGCCCAGACCCGCCCCCGCGACGGCTCCCTGGGCGGCGACCACCAGCGGGGCGTCCAGGCCGGCGAGGATCCGCAGCGCCCCGTGGAGCGCGTCGGTGACCTCGGTGAGATGCTCCGCCAACCGGCCGCCCGACAGCTCGGCGAACTCCTTCAGGTCGCCGCCGACGCAGAAGGACCGCCCTCGCCCGGTGAGCAGCACCGCCCGGACCCGCGATTTCTCGCACTCCCGCGCGGCGTCCAGCAGCGCCCGCGCCATCGCCAGATCGATCGCGTTGCCCGCTCCCCGGCACATGTCGATCCGCGCCAGCCCGTCGTCGTCGACCTCGACCGTGACCCTCATCGCGCCGTCCATCCGCCGTCCACGGTGAGCACGTGCCCGGTGCAGTACGAGGACGCGTCCGAGGCCAGATAGAGCAGCGCCCCGTCCAGCTCCCCCCGCTCCCCGCCGCGCCCGAGCATCGTGCCGCGTTCCACCCAGCGCCGTGAGCGTTCGTCGGAGAACAGCTCATCCGTCATCTCCGACCGGAACCAGCCGGGTGCGAGCGCATTCACCCGCACCCCCGACCTCCCCCACTGTCCCGCCAGTTCCCGGGTCAGCCCGACGAGCCCGGCCTTGGACGCCGCGTAGGCCGCGCCTCCCAGCGGCGCACCGGAGACCAGTCCCAGGACGGAGGAGACATTGATGACCGATCGGGTACGGCCGCGGTCCGCGACCGGCGCCTCGGCCAGGAGCCGCGCGAGGTGGAACGGAGCCACCAGGTTCACGTCCAGCACCCCCGCGAAGTCCTCCGCGCTCTCGTCCTCCGCGCGTACGGCGCCCGGCGCGCCGGCGTTGTTCACCAGGACGTCGATCCGGCCGGTAGCGTCGAGCGCGGTCCCCATCAGCCGGAGCCGGTCCTCCTCGCGCGAGACGTCGCAGACGACGGGGTGGATCCTGGGGTCGTCGGCGGCGAGTTCCTTGAGCTTGTGCGGTCGCCGCGCGGCGGCGACCACGCTGGCGCCGGCCGACGCGAGGACCGTGGCGAACCGAGCCCCGAGCCCCGAGGAGGCCCCGGTCACCACGGCGGTCCGCCCCCGCAGCGAGAACAGTTCGGGCGTCACGCGTCCACCCCGATCGGCAGCACGGTGGCCCCGCCGTCCAGGACCAGCGTCTGACCCGTCATCCAGGCCGATGCCTCGGACGCGAGGAAGACGGCGGCGTGCGCCACGTCCTCCACCGTCCCGAGCCTGCGCAGCGGCAGCCTCGCGGTCAGGACGGGCTCGCGCGGCTCCCACACGGCGCGGGCCAGCTCCGTCTTGATCAGTCCGGGCGCGATGGCGTTCACGCGCGCCATCGGCCCGAGTTCGTAGGCGAGTTGGCGGGTCATGTGGAGCATGGCGGCCTTGGTGGCGTTGTACCAGCCGATGTGCGGATCGACGATCAGCCCGCCGACGGAGGCGATGTTGACCACCGCTCCCCCGTGCTCGCTCATCCACGCCTGCCAGGCGTACCGGGTCCAGGCGAGCATGCCGTACTGGTTGACCCGTACGGTCTTCTCCGCGCGCGGCAGATCCAGGCCGAGGAGGTCGCCCATGTAGGGGTTGGTGGCCGCGTTGTTGACCAGGACGTCGAGTCGGCCCAGGCTGGACATGGTCTCCGCGACGCAGGCCTCGGCGTCCTCGGGTTCGCCGACGTTGGCGACGACCTCGTGGATCTCGCCGTCCCCCTTGATCCGCAGCAGTTCCTCGCGTGCGGCGGCCAGCCCTTCCGCTTTGCGGGAGGCGATGACCACATGGGCGCCCGCCTCCCGGTACGCCTTGGCGATTCCGAGGCCGATGCCCCGGGAGCCGCCGGTGACGACGGCTACCCGGCCGTCCAGTTGTCGTCCGTTCATGCCGACTCCTCGGGGTACTTGGCCAGTTCACGCCGGGCCACGGTCCGCAGATGCACCTCGTCCGGTCCGTCCGCGATCCGCAGGGCCCGGGTGATGGCGTACAGCCGGGCCAGGACGGTGTCGTCGCTGACCCCCGCGGCCCCGTGCGCCTGGACCGCGCGGTCGACCACCCGGTGCGCGACCTCCAGGGCGGCCACCTTGATCGCGGCGACTTCCGTCCGGGCGGCCGCGTTGCCGGAGGTGTCCATCAGCCAGGCCGACTTCAGGACCAGCAGCCGCAGTTGCTCGATCTCGATGCGGCTGCGGGCGATCCACTCCCGGACGACGCCCTGTTCGGCGAGCCTGCCGCCGAAGGCGCTGCGGGTCAGGGTCCGGCGGCACATCAACTCCAGTGCCCGCTCGGCGAATCCGACCGCCCGCATGGCGTAGTGCATCCGTCCGGGACCCAACCGCCCTTGCGCCAGGGCGAATCCCTCGCCCTCTCCGCCGAGGAGCGCCGAGACGGGCACGCGTACGTCCTCGAAGAGCACGTCCCCGTGGCCGCAGCGGTCGGTGTAGCCGAACATGGGGAGATCGCGCAGGACGGTGATGCCCGGGGTGTCGCGCGGGATGAGCAGCATGCTCTGCTGTCGGTACGTCGGCGCGTCCGGGTCGGTGACGCCCATGAGGATGATCAGCCGGCAGTCCGGATCGAGGATTCCGGACGTGTACCACTTGTGCCCGTTGACGACGTACTCGTCGCCGTCGCGGGTGATCCGGGTGCGGATGTTGCGGGCGTCGGAGCTGGCCACCTCGGGCTCGGTCATGGCGAAGCACGACCGGATCTCGGCGGAGAGCAGCGGCCGCAGCCAGCGGTCCTGCTGCTCGGGTGTGCCGAAGAGGGCGAGCAGTTCCATGTTGCCGGTGTCGGGCGCGGAGCAGTTGAACACCTCGGGCCCCATCACCGAGCGTCCGGCGAGTTCGGCCAGCGGCGCGTACTCGAGGTTGGTGAGGCCCGCGCCCCAGTCGCCGTGCGCGAGGAAGAGGTTCCACAGCCCTTCGGCCCGAGCCTTCTCCTTCAACTCGCGCATGACGGGCGGGAGTTCGTGCGGGTCGTCGGCCTCGGCGAGCTGCCGGTCGTGGACCGGCTCGGCGGGCAGGACGTACTCCTCCATGAACGCGGCCATGCGCGAACGGAGTTCGTCGGCCCGAGGGGAGAGTGCGAAATCCATGGTGGCGCTCCTTCAGGGCCGTCGGGCGAGGATGCCGTGGGCCGAGCGGATCATCGCCGCGATGGTCGGCGGCAGCCGCTCCTGGTCGGGGTCGAGGTGGGTGCCCTCACGGTGCCGGCGCAGGTTGTGACCCATGATCGCGGCCATCTTGGTGCGGGCCAGGGCCCGGAACCAGTCGAGGGCAGGGGGTTCGGGGCGGCCGTCGAGGTAGGCGTCGAGCAGTTCCCGCTCGGTGGGCAGACCGGGGACGGCGCGGCCCAGCCGGGGGAAGTTGCGGTGGTCGGCGAAGAGGAGGAACCAGGCGAGGTCGATGCGCGGATCGCCGGGTCCCCAGATCTCCCAGTCGACGACCGCGGCCGGTCGTTCGCCCCGGCACAGGACGTTGCCGAGGCGGAAGTCGCCGTGGGTGAGCACCGGAGGAACGCCGTCCGGGACACGGGAGGCGAGTGCCTCCAGCACATTCTCGGCTCCGGGGCGGAGTTCGGCCGGCACCGCGCGCATGGTGCGGCTCCATCGGTCCAACTCCGCTGCCGGATCGAGCGCTTCGGCGGCGTCCGGCGCTTTCGTGTCGTGCAGATCGCGCAGTACGCGGGCCAGGGCCAGCATCCGTGTCCGGCACAGTCCCGGGTCGAGCCGGTGCTCGTCGAGGACCGGTTCGATCGCCTCGCCGTCCACGAACTCCATGGCGAACCAGGCCGGTTCGGTCTCGTCGACGGCGACGACCTCCGGCACGGGGACGGTCGATCCGGCGAGGGCGCGCAGGATCCGTGCCTGCCGCAGCACGTCGTTGCGGCCGGAGGGACGCCGACCGGGTGGCACCGCCTTGATGACGTACGACACCGGTCCGGCCGCGATGCGGTAGGTGAGCCCGGAGTGGCCGCCCGGCAGGGTGCGCAGGTCGCCGAGGGGCGTGTCGGGGTGCCGTGGAGTCAGTCGCCCGCGGACCCGGTCGGCGAGTTCGCTCAATTCTGTCGTGGTGCTCAACGCCCGGCTCCCTTCGGCTCCTTGGGCAGTCCGAGGACGCGTTCGGCGAGGATGTTGCGCTGGATCTCGTCGCTGCCGCCGGCGATGCGGTAGCCGGGTGCGCCGAGGAGGTGCTCGGTCCAGGCGAACGTGCCCCACTCCCCCGTGTCGGCGGCCAGCCGCGGCCCGAGGAGTTGCTGGACGAGGTCGGTGGTGGCGCGCATGGTCGCGGTGGCGTGGAGCTTGCCCACGGAAGCCTCGGCGCCGGGTTCGCGGCCGGCCGCCAGCGCCGAGGTGACCCGTACGGCGATGAGCCGCTGGACCAGGGCGCGGACGAACAGACCTGCCGCCTGCTGCCGTTCGCCGTTGTTCAGCGGTCGGGGCAGGTGCCGGGCGAGGTCGAGGGCGCGGTCGGCGTTGTCCAGGCCGAGTCCGCCGGAGTCGAGGCGTTCGGCGGCGAGCACGGTGAGGGCGACCCGCCAGCCCTCTCCGACGGGTCCGAGCCGGTCGGAGTCGGGGACGAACACGTCGTCCAGGTAGACCTCGTTGAAGCTGGAGCCGCCGGTCATCTGCCGGATGGGCCGTACGGTCACGCCCGGCTCGTCCATCCGGACCAGGAAGACCGTGATGCCCGCGTGCTTGGGCACCTCGGGGTCGGTCCGGCAGACGGCCACGCCCCAGGTCGCGACCCGGGCTCCGGAGGTCCAGATCTTGTGGCCGTTCAGCCTCCAGCCGTCGTCCTCCCGCACGGCCCGGGTGCGGACGGCAGCGAGGTCGGAACCCGCCTCGGTCTCCGAGAAGAGCTGACAGGCGAGTTCGTCGGTGCGCAGCAGGGGGCGCAGCAGGCGCCGCTTCTGCTCCTCGGTGCCCCAGATACGCAGGGCGGGGGCGACGAGTTGCTGCGTGACCGGGAAGATCTCGGTGCGCCGCGGTACGTCGAACGCCGACTCCTCGGCTCGGTACAACTGCTCGTAGTGCGCGGGGAGTTCGCGTCCTCCGTACTCCGCCGGCCAGGAGAGCGAGCCCCAGCCCTGGTCGTGGCGGACGCGCTCCCAGGCCCGTGTCCGCTCGGTGTGGGCGCGTTCCTCGTCCTCGGTCCAGTTCTCGAAGACGGCCACCGAGTCGTCGCCTCGGCCCCACTCCAGGTGGGTGGCGCGCGCCGGTGCCACGGTCCTCAGCCAGCTGCGGGCCTGCGCCCGGAACTCGTCCGGGCCGGGTATGCCGTCCATGGTCCTCCTCTCAACGGGTCAGCACGGTGCAGGCGCTGACGCCGGGCGCCCCGTACACATGGGTGAAGCCGGTCCGCGGATCGCCGGGCACCTGTCGTTCGCCGGCCCGGCCGCGCAGCTGCTGCACGATCTCGTGGACCTGGCGCAGTCCGGAGGCGCCGATGGGCTCGCCGTTGGCGATGCATCCGCCGTCGGTGTTGACCGGCAGCGAGCCGCCGATCCCGGTCGACCCGAACGGGATGAGCGACTCCTGCTCGCCGTGCTCGCAGAACCCGCACTCGGCCAGGTGCATCACCTCGGCGCCGCTCTCGGTGTCCTGCAGCTGGCACACGTCGATGTCCCTTGGCCCCAGTCCGGCCTGCTCGAAGGCGCTTCGGGCGGCGTCCGCGCTGACGCTGGTCGGGGTTCCGGGGGGCGCCCACGGGCTGAACACCTCGAAGGAGCCGAACCGGCGGGTGCGCACGACCGCTGCCCGCAGGGCGACGACCCTCGCCTCGATCTCGCGGGCCACCGCGGGGCTGCACAGGATCAGGGCGACCGCGCCCTGGCCGGGCGAGCAGAACATGTAGCGGGTCAGCGGGTCGTTGACCATCCCGGACGCCAGGATCTCGTCCGCGTCGAGCGGCTTGCGGCGCCAGGCGTGCGGGTTGAGCACGCCGTTCGCGTACGCCTTCTCGGCGACCAGGGCGAGGGTGCGGGCGCTGATGCCGTGGTCGTGCATGTACCGCTGGATCTTCATGGCGAAGAACTGGGTGGTCACCATCAGCCCGTCGCGGCCGTAGGCCTCGTCGAGCCCCCAGTCGGCGGGCCGTGGGTCGAAGGCGCCTCGGGGATGCTTGTCGAAGCCGACGGCGAGCGCCACGTCCGCCGCGCCGGAGCGGATGGCGTGGGCGGCGGAGACCAGGGCGCTGCCGCCGGTCGCGCAGCCGTTGCGCACATTGGTGAACGGCACTCCGGTCAGGCCCAGTTCGGCGACCAGGGTGTCGGCGTTGCCGGCGGCGTCGCTGCCGCCGTAGGCGACCCGCACCCGTGACCACGGCAGTCCGGCGTCGGCGAGGGCGGCCCGCACCGCCTGCACGGCCAGGTGCCGGCCGCTCGCCTCCGTACGGGCGAAGGAGGTGATCCCCGCGCCGCAGACCAGTACGTCGTCGCCACTCATACGGCGGCTCCCGTGCCCCTGGGCACCCCGTCGCCGGCCGTCAGCGTCACCGGCATGCCGATCTCCGCGTCCTCGGGCCGGATGTCGAGCCTGGCCAACACCCGTACTCCTTCCGGCAGTTCGACGTATCCGACGGTGAACGGCGCGAAGCCGGCGGCGGGTGGGACGTAGGGCGGGGACTTGGGCGCGTAGTGCTGCACGGTCCAGGTCCACAGGGTGCCGGTGCCGGAGAGCACGACCGGCTCGGCCGGTCCCCCGCAGCGCGGACACGCCGGGTCGGCGGGGTAGACGGCCACCGCGCAGTCGGCGCACCGGGAGCCGCGCAGCCGGCCCCCGGTCTCCGGCACTTCGCTCAGCGGCCCTTCCACTGCGGCTCCCGCTTCTCCAGGAACGCCGACACACCCTCGGCGGCGTCCTCGGAGTTGAGCATCACGCCGACCGCGAGGTGCTCCATGACCATCAGCGACTGGATGTCGGCGTCGAGGCTGCGGTCGATGGTCATCTTGGTGATCCACATGGTGAACGGGCTCTTGTCGACGAGCTGGTCGGCGAACTCCTCGACGGTGGCGTCGAGTTTGTCGGCGGGGGCCGAGGCGTTGATGAGGTCGAAGTCGGCCGCCTCGACTCCGGTGAGCAGCTTGCCGGTGAGCATGAGCTCCTTGGTCTTGCGGACGCCGATCATGCGCGGCACCCGGTAGATCGGGCCGGCGCCGCCGAACAGCGCGCGCCGGATGTGGAAGTCACCGATCAGGGCGTCGTCCGCGGCGATCGCGAAGTCGCAGGAGATCATCAGCTCGAAGCCGCCCGCGGTGACGTGGCCCTCCAGGACGGCGATCGACGGCGTCTTCATCGAGTACAGCCGGTCGCAGACCTTCGCCGACAGCACCGCGACGTCGATCGCGTTGGAGCGGCCGACGAAGTCGGCCTTGAGGCTGTCCAGGTCGAACCCGGAGCAGAAGGTGTTGCCGCGTCCGCGCAGGATCAGCACGCGCAGCTCCGAGTCCGCGTCGACCTCGGTGATGATCTCGTCGAGCCGCTGGAGAATCGGCACGGTCACGCAGTTCTTCTTGTGCGGGCGGTTCAGCCAGACCCGCGCCACATGTCCGTCGCGCTCGAACTGGATCTCGTCCTCGACTGCCATGAGTTCCTCCAAACTGAACTGAATTGAGTTCGATTCTGTGGGCAGTGGATGCCCCTGTCAATGGACCGACCGCTGCCGGTCGGCCCGAGAAGTCAGTCGGTACGGCCGGTGAGCCCGAGCAGCCCGGCCAGGCGCAGACGATGGTCGTCGCCGGTGCCGAACAGCGCCTCGTCGGCCCGGGACCGGCGCAGATAGAGGTGGGCCGGGTGCTCCCAGGTGAAGCCGATGCCGCCGTGCAGCTGCACATACTCGGCGGTGGCCAGACGGTAGGCGTCGGCGCAGGCCACCGCGGCCGCGCTCGCCGCCACCGGCAGTTCGTCCGTCCGCCGCCCGGCCAGACAGGCGCTCGCGTACGCCGCCGCCGAGCGCGCGCCCTCGACCTCGACGAGCAGGTCGGCCAGCCGGTGCTTGACCGCCTGGAAGGACCCGATGGGGCGCCCGAACTGGGTCCTGCGCACCACATGCGCGAGGACGGCGTCCAGGGCGTGCGCACTCCCGCCGACGTGCTCGGCGGCCAGCGCCGCCCGTGCCGCGTCGAGGACCCCGGCGACCGTCTCCGGCGCCCGGCCGGGCTCACCGACCGGCTCGGCCGGTGCTCCCCGGAAGCGGACGAGCGCCTGCCGGCGGGTCGGGTCGAGGACGCGACGAGCCGTACGCTCGCAGGTCGCGGGGTCCGGCTCGCAGGCGAACAACCGCTCCCCGTCCGGCACCCGGGCCGCGACCAGCAGCAGATCGGCGCCCGCTCCGTCGGGCACGAAATCGGTCTCGCCGCGCAGCACCCAGCCGTCGGCGCCCTGTTGGGCCGTGACACCGCCCGGATGCGGGATCCCGGCTACCGTGGCGGTGAGCGTGCCGTCGGCGATGCCCGGCAGCCAGCGCGCGCAGGCCTGCCGGTCCCCGCTGTCCAGCAGGGCGTACCCCGCGAGGACGACGGTGCTCAGCAGCGGCGCCGGGCACAGCACGCGCCCGGTCTCCTCCATCGCCACGGCGAGTTCGGCGAACGTGCCGCCGGCGCCGCCGTACTCCTCGGGAACGGCGAGCCCATGGACGCCGATCTCGTCCGCGAGCCGGTGCCACAGCACCTCGTCGTGGCCCCGCGGGCTGTCGGCCTGTTTGCGGACCTCCTCCGGTCCGCAGGTCTCGGTGAGGAAGTCCCGCAGGACGGAGCGCAGTTGGCGCTGCTCCTCGGTCTCCCGCAGCAGCGCGGAGTCGGCGTCGAGCCGGAACATGCGTACCTCCCTCGGCCGCGCCCCTCCCAGGGGGCGCGGGGCTGTGACATCGTGCGGCTGCGCGGGACGTGCGCCGCCGTCCGCCGGGATCCGGCGGCTTCCCACGGCGGTTCGGTGCTCACACCGTGAACCGTCCGCCGTTGGCCAGCAGCACCGCGCCCACGAGGTTCGCCGCCTCCTCGCTCGCCAGGAACAGGGCGACGTCGGCGATCTCCTCCGGTGTCGCGTAAGGCCGTACCCGGCCGTCCGCGAAGCCCTGCCGCAGCGCCGCTGGCGTTCGCGCCGCCATGCCGGTCTCGGTCGGCCCGGGTGCCACCGTGTTGACGCGGACGCCGAACGCGATCGCCTCCTTGGCGACGGACTGGCTCAGGGCATGGGCCCCGGCCTTCGAGGCCGCGTAGTGCGGGTAGCCGACCAGGGTGTCGAAGGCCGAGGAGGAGCCGACGGTGACAACGGCCCCGCACCGGCGCGGCGCCATCACCCGCACGGCCGCGCGCAGCACATGGAAGGTGCCGTCGAGGTTGACGCGCATGACGCGGCGCCAGGCCTCGTCGCCGAGCCGCGCCGTCACCTCCGGCGGCCGGTCCGCGCGCAGCGCCTCCGCGATCCACTCCTTGGCGGCGGGGTCGTCGACGCCGGCCGCGTGCACGACGACGTCGAGCCGCCCGTGCCGCCGTACGGCCTCGTCGAACACCTCGTCGACCTGGGCCGGTTCGGCCACGTCGACGGTCAGGGGGTGCGCCCGCGGCAGCTCCTTGGCGACGGCCCGGGCCGCCTGGCCGTCGATGTCCGCCACGAGAACCCGGGCGCCCTGCGCGGCGAGTCGCCGGGCGGCCGCCGCGCCGATGCCGGATCCCGCGCCGGTGACGAGCGCCACCCGCCCGCCGAAGCGCCCCGTATGCTCACCGTCCATGTACGGTCACCACCTCCCGGCCGACTACTGAACTGACTTCATTTTTGTTAATGTCCTGGGTATGTCAACAGGCAGGACGAGAGCGGTCCGGCTGACCCGCTGGGGCGGTCCGCCGGAACTCACCGAGGTGCCCCGGCCGAGCCCGACGGGCGAAGAGGTCCTCATCGAGGTGGAGGCGGCAGGCCTGTGCCGGTCGGACCTCCACGTCATCGACGCACCCCCGGGCGCCCTTCCGTACCGGCTCCCGTTCACCCTCGGGCACGAGACCGCGGGCCGGGTGGTCGAGCGCGGTCCGCTCGCCACGGGCCCCGGGGTCGGCGAGCGCGTGGTCGTGTACGGCCCCTGGGGCTGCGGGAGTTGCGCGCGCTGCGCGGCGGGAGCCGACAACTACTGCGACCGGCGGGCGGCGCTGGACGCGGACCGCGTGGGGACCGGGGCGGGGCTCGGGCGGGACGGCGGGATGGCCGATCTGCTGCTCGTGCCGTCCGGGCGGCTGCTGGTGCCGGTGGGCGACCTGCCGGCCGTACAGGCGGCACCCCTGTCGGACGCCGGGCTCACGGCCTGTCACGCCATCGAAACGGTCCGGGGCGCCCTGGGCGAGGACGCCTGCGTGGTCGTCATCGGCGTCGGCGGCCTGGGGCATCTGGCGGTCCAGCTGCTGCGGGCCACGACGACCGCGCGGGTGCTGGCCGTGGACGTGCGCGAGGAGGCGCTCGCCCTGGCCGAGCGGTGCGGCGCGCACTTCGGCACCCTTCTGCGGCCCGGCACCGCGGCGGACCTGCGGAGCAGGACGGGCGGCGTGGGTGCGGCGGCCGTGCTCGACTTCGTCGGCGGCCGGTCCAGCCTGGAGCTGGCCGTGGACGTGCTGCGGCCGGGCGGGGAGCTGGCCGTGGTGGGCAGCGGCGGCGGAGAGCTGACGGTCCGCAAACCGGGCGCCCTGCCTCCCGGCACGCGGATCTCGCTGCCGTTCTGGGGAACCCTGCCCGAACTGCGGACGGTCGTCGCCCTGGCCCGCGACGGCGTCCTGCGGGTGGAGGTCGAGCAATTCCCGCTGTCGGAGGCACCGCAGGCCCTCGCGAGACTCCGTTCCGGCGAAGTGCGGGGGCGCGCGGTGCTGGTTCCCGACTGAAGTGCCGTATCCCGAGGGACCGGCGCGCACCCGCCGACACGGCCGGAACCAGTACCGCCCCACCTCGCGCCATCCACCCTCTCGACTCCAGAAGTGAGTTCAATTAGCGTCTTGTCCCACTCGGCGACACGAAGGCGGTGGGACCTGCTATGGATGCGGAGACAGTGGATCTTCTGGTGATAGGCGGCGGCATGGCCGGTCTCTCGGCCGCCGCGAGCGTGGCCGCCGAGGGCGGCACGGTGGTCCTGGTGGAGAAGGCGGAACGCACCGGCGGCTCCGCGCGCTTCGCCGGTTTCGTCTGGACGACCCCGACCATCGAGGAGATGCGCCGGGTCAACCCGGACGGCGACCCGGAGCTGGCCACCGCCCTGGTGGACGGGTTCGCCGACGGGGTGGCCTGGATCCGCTCGCTCGGCGTGGAGTGCCGCCCGCCGGTGCCCGTGCTCGGTTTCGGCCGGGGCCACCAGGTCGACACCAACCACTACCTCGACACCTGCGAACGGCTGATCCGCGACCGCGGCCAGGAGGTGCTGACCGACACCTGGACCCGCGCCCTGGTGGCGGACGACGGCGTGGTCAAGGGCGCGGAGTGCGTCCTGCCGGACGGATCGTTGCGCCGGATCGAGGCCACCTGGACGCTCCTCGCCACCGGCGGATTCCAGGGCGATCCGGACCTGCGCGCGGAGCACGTCCACCAGCAGGCCGCCGGCATCGGACTGCGGGCCAACCCGCACAGCCGGGGCGACGGCCTCGAGCTCGGCCGCTCGATGGGCGCCGCTTTCGGGAAGAAGGACGCGGGCTTCTACGGCCACCTGATGCCGGCGGGCGTCTCCCTGGCCGACCCCGCGCGCTTCGTCGACCTGGCGCTGTACTACAGTGAGCACGCCCTGCTCTTCGACACGACCGGCGAGCGCTTCGTCGACGAGACGATCGGGGACCATCTGACCGCGATGGCGCTGCTGGAACGGCCCGAGGCCCGCGGTCTGCTGGTCGCCGACGCGCGCGTGCACCGGGAGTGGATCAGCGCCTCCTACGTGGAGGGCATCCCCGGCGTGGACAAGTTCCAGCTGTGCCATCGCGCCGGCGCCCGCAGTGCGGTGGCCGACAGCCTGGAGGACTTCGCGTCGATGCCCGAGGAGTGGGGCTATCCCGGTGCCACGATCCGCGACCGGGTGGAGGAGTTCAACGCGGCCGTGCGCGCGAACGCCGCGACGGCACCCGGCCGGCTGCTGGACCGGCTCCCGCTCGACGAACCGCCTTTCTATGTCGTCGAGGCGGCCCCGGCGATCACGTTCACCTTCAGCGGTCTGCTGATCGACGCGGAGGCGCGCGTGCGGTCCGCGGACTCGGGCGGGGCCGGTCCGATCCCGGGGCTGCTGGCGGCGGGTGCCGACGCCGGCGGACTGTACCGGCGCGCCTACGCGGGCGGTCTCGCCCCGGCGCTGGTCTTCGGTCTGGCGGCGGCGCGGACCGCGCTCGCCGGGGCGCCGGCGAGCGCCTCCCGCTGAGCCCGTTCGGGCCGCCGTACACAAATCCCGTGCACGAGGGTTGCCCGCCGCGCACCGAAGTGCCTAGCTTACTGAATTGAGTTCACTTTAACTTCGCGGTCCGTGAGGTGATCATGCCGCTTGCATGCGTGGCGCGAACGCGCCCTTCCTCGGGGGAGGGACTATGAGTCAGTTCCTGCTTGTCCTGGTCAGCGGTCTGGCCAGTGGAGCCGTCTAC
The DNA here is from genome assembly GCF_040605395.1 of Streptomyces sp. NPDC005648. Classification (NCBI taxonomy): domain Bacteria; kingdom Bacillati; phylum Actinomycetota; class Actinomycetes; order Kitasatosporales; family Streptomycetaceae; genus Streptomyces; species Streptomyces sp. NPDC005648. The sequence continues at coordinate 41,976 of NZ_JBEXCS010000043.1, forward strand.
GGCCTCATGGGCCTGGGGCTGGTCATCATCTACCGGGCCACGGACGTCGTGAACTTCGCGATGGCGTCGCTCGCGACACTGGGCCTGTACGTGGCGGTCTCACTGCACGACCGCGGTGTGGCCACGGTGCTCGGCATCCTCGCCGCCGTCGCCGTCACCGTCGCGGCGGGCCTGCTGGTCCGGGAGACGGTGATCCGGCCCCTGGGCCAGGGCCAGTTGTTCTCCGCGCTCGTCGTCACGATGGGCGTGTCCCTGATCGCCGAGAGCACCGCCGGATCGATCTGGGGCGACCAGCCCAAGGCCTTCCCCAGCCTGGTCGACGGGACGGTGCGCTGGTCGGGTGCCGCGCTGCCGGTGCAGAGTCTGGTCACGATCGGCGTGGCCGCCGTGGCGATGACCCTGGTCGGCTATCTGATCGCCCGCACCACGCTCGGCTCGGCCATGCGCGCCGTCGCCGAGTCCGCCGACACCGCCCGCGTGGTCGGACTGGGCGCCCAGCGTCTTGCACGCATCTCCTGGGCGCTCGGCCTGGGGCTGGCCGCGCTCGCCGCCTGTCTGTACGCGCCGCGCTCGGGCCTGGTGCCCACCGCGCTGGTCGCCCCGCTGTTCCGGGCTTTCGCCGGGATCTTCCTGGGTGGTCTGACCAGCATGTACGGGGCGGTCCTCGGCGGTCTGACGATCGGTGTCCTGGACAACCTGGCGGCCAACTACGTCTCCGCCAGCTTCCGGGACACCTTCGTGTTCACGTTCACCGTGCTGGTCCTGCTGATCCGTCCGCAGGGCATGTTCGGCACCCGCACCTTCCAACGGGTCTGAGGGGTCGTATCCATGGTCTTCAACCGTTCCCTCCTGGCCAAGGCCGCCCTGGGTCCGGCCGCCGGCGCGGTGCTGATGGTGTTCATGGCCTCCGGCGCGATCCCCGCGTACCAGATGTACTCCGTCGGGCTCGCGGCCGTGTACTCCGTCGTCGTGCTCTCGGTCGGCCTGCTCGCCGGCTGGTCCGGCATCTGGTCGGTGGGCCACCCCGCCTTCTTCGCCATCGGCGCCTACTTCGCGGCGTACGGCAGCGGCCACGACTGGCCCCTGGAAGCGGTGGTGCTCGGCGCCGTCGCGACCGGCGCCGTCCTGGGCGCCTTCCTCGGCTACGCGGGCGCCCGCTTCTCGGTGCTCTACATCGCCCTGCTGACCCTCGCCTTCACCATGGTCACCCTCGAACTGGTCAACCGCTGGAGCAGCGTGACCGGTGGCGACCAGGGAGTCCCGGTCGTCCAGCTGCGCAGCGCGCTCGGCCTTGGCACGATCCTCGGCGGCAGTACCGAGTCCCAGTACCTCGCGGTCGGGGCGGCCGCGGTGGTGCTTGCGCTGGCGGTGCCGGCCGCTGCCTCTGGGCTGCGAATGCGGCTCGTGGCCGCCAAGTCCCATCCCCTGGCCGCCCGTACGATCGGCATCGCCCCGGAGGCGCAGTCGTCGTTGTCCTTCGCCGTGAGCGCGGCCTGCACCTGCCTGGCGGGCGTGCTGCTCGGGCTGCTCACCGGCTTCGTCAGCCCCGACCCGTTCTCGCTGTCCTTCGGCATCTCGCTGATCGCGGCGTGTGTGCTCGGCGGGGTCGGCAGCATCCTCGGTGCCGTGGCCGGAGGGGTCTATCTGACGTGGAACCCCTCGCTGTCCTCCGCCGTGGGGCTGTCCCAGCCGGTGGTGCAGGGCCTCGTCCTGATCTGCGTGCTCCTCTTCCTGCCGGGTGGCGTCGTGCCGTTCCTCGGCAAACCCGCGCGCGGTGCCGTGCGACGCCTGCTGCGCCGACCGGACGCCCAACTCCCCCTGCCCGCCGAGGACTCGACCGCCCCCGCACCTCTCCGGCCGCCGACCGACGACTCCGTCCTGCTGCGCCTGGAGCACGTGTCGGTCTCCTACGGTGGACTCCAGGCCCTGGAGGACGCCTCCCTGACCCTGCGGCAGAACGAGATCCTGGCCGTCATCGGGCCCAACGGGGCAGGAAAGACCACCCTGTTGAACGCCCTGTCGGGGCTGACCGGCAACGGCCGGGTGAGCGGAACCGCAGACTTCGCCGGCCGGCCCCTGCTGCGGACGAGGGCGACCGCGCGGCGGCGGCTGGGCATCGGCCGTACGTTCCAGCACGCGGAGGTCTTCTCCGAACTCACCGTCGCCGAGAACGTGTTGTGCACCCGTCGCCGGATCACCGCCCGGGACCGGGCCGAGGTCGCGCGGCTGCTGCACTCCGTCGGCCTCGCGGAGGTGGCCGACCGCCGCCCCGGGGAGCTGCCGTTCGGCCTGCAGAAGCGCCTCGACCTCGCCCGCGCGATGGCGGAGGACCCGAAGCTCCTGGTGTTGGACGAGCCGTTCGGCGGCCTCGACGCGAGTGAACGCGCCCTGCTCGCCGGGCACATCAGGCGACTGCACGCCGGCGGCACCGCCGTGGTGGTCATCGACCACGTCCTCGACGACCTCTTCTCCGTCGCCCACCGGGTCCTCGCCTTCGACTTCGGCCGCACCATCGGTGAGGGAACCCCGGACACCGTGCTGCAGGACCCAAAGGTGCGCTCGTCGTACCTGGGAACGGTCGATGGCAGGACCCGACCGCCCGAGCACACCGGCGGACGCGGCATGATCCGCCTGCACGGCATCGGCCACACCTACGGCGGCGTGGTCGCCCTGCGCGACGTCGACCTCGACGTCCGCCAGGGGATCGTGCTCGGCGTCGCCGGAGCCAACGGTGCGGGCAAGAGCACCCTGGCCGGCATTCTGCACGGCTCCCTCGCCCCCGCGCACGGGGTCAGGGAGGCGGGCGCGGGCGTGCGCACCAGCCTGGCGCCCGAGGGGCGGGCCCTGTTCAAGACGCTGTCCCTGCGCGAGAACCTCGAGGTCGCCGCGTACGCGGGCGGTGTCACCGGCGCGCGACTGCGCGAGCGGCTGGAGGAGACCGTCGAGTGGCTGCCGGTGCGGCTGCGCGACCGGATGTCCGCGCCGGCCGGCGGCCTGTCCGGCGGCGAGCAGCAGATGCTGGCCATCGCGCGGGCCCTGATCGTCGGTCCGGACGTCCTGATCGTCGACGAACCTGCGCTCGGGCTGGCCCCCGCCCTGGTCGACGAGGTCTACGACCGGCTGACCGCGCTGGCCCGCGACGGCCTGACGGTCGTCCTGCTGGAGCAACTGCTCAGCCGGGCCCTGTCCGTCTGCCACGAGGTGGCCGTGCTGCACGAGGGCGTCGTCGCCGCCCACGGCCGGCCGGCCGATCCCGCGTTCGCCGCACAGGCGGAGGCGGCGTACTTCAGCGGCGGCCTCCAGGCCGCCCCGGACGCGGCGGCTGCCGCCCGGACCTCACGAGTGAACTGATTCCTGTAGCGAACGAGGTGGACCATGTTCCGGACCGTAAGAAAACTCCGCCGCGCCGCGGGAACGGCGGCCGTCCTGGCCGCGGTGGCGTTGACCGCCAACGCGTGTGCCGGCCAGGACTCCGCGGGATCCGCCGCGAGCTCGTCCGAGATACACATCGGCGCGTGGCTGCCGCTGACCGGCTCCACCGCCGCGTACGGCGTGCCCGAGAAGGCGGGTGCCGACGCCTACTTCAAGATGCTCAACGCCCAGGGAGGCGTCAACGGGCGCAAGATCCGGTGGACCGTCAAGGACAACGCGGCCGACCCGCAGCAGACCGTGCAGATCGCCCGTGAACTGGTCGGGCAGGACAAGGTCGTGGCCATCGTCAACGCGAACGGCACCTCACAGGCCGAGGCGGCCTTCCCGTTCGTCCTCAACCAGTCCAGGGTCCCGATCCTCAACGAGGTCGGCGGCGCCGAGAACTGGTACAAGCCGCCGCGCCCCGGCCTGTTCGGCACACAGACCCTCTACGAGGACCAGGCCGCGGCCGTCGCCGCGTGGGCCGTGCAGGACGGCGCGAAGAAGATCCTCGTGGTGCACAGCGACCCGGCCGCGTTCGTGAACGTCGCCAAGCAGGTGGAGCCCGTCGCGAAGAAGGTGGATCCCTCGGTCGAGGTCGACCGGCTGCCGGTCAAGTACCAGACCACCGACTACACGCCGGTGATCAGCAAGGTGAAGGCGGCGAAACCCCAGGCGGTGATCCTGGTCCTCACCTCGCCGGAGGCGGCGGCCTTCGTCAAGGAGGCCAAGCTGCAGGGGCTTTCGCTGCCCACCTACGCCTACGCCCCCGTCGCCGCCGAGTCGACCATCGCGCTGGCCAAGGACGCCGCCGAGGGCCTCAAGGCGGTGCAGCTGGTGAAGGCGCCCTCGGACCCCGATCCGGCGGTGAAGGAGTTCCGTACCGCGATGGCGAAGTACGAACCCGGTCAGGACGCCGGGTTCCTCGCCCTGTGGGGCTGGAGCAACGCGAAGGTGTTCGCCCAGATCGCGAAGACCGTCAAGGGGCCGGTCACGTCCCAGGCCCTCATCGCCGCGTACCAGAAGGCGTCCTCGGTGGATCCGGGGGTGTCGCCGGTGATGAAATTCGGTGCCGACGACCATCTCGGCACCCGCAGCGTGCAACGCGTGGTCGTCAAGAACGGCGTCTGGACCTCCGTCGGCTCCTTCTACACCCCTCCCACCCGCGACTGAGCCTGCCGCCCGCCACGAACGCCGTGTCCCCACCGGGGACACGGCGTCTCATGCCGGCCGTACGCCCACCGCATGAGCACTGCGGCACCGGTCCCAGCCGTCGCCTGCCCGCAGGTCACCTAAGGGGTGCATGGCCTAGCTCGCGTCGCCGCGTTCCGGACCCGCGGAGCTCGCCCACGGCGTCGAGCAGGTGCAGTCGTCCGTGCCAAGGTGCGGCCTGTTGGACGAAGGCGGTCGTCCAGGCGAGGTCGTCGCTGACCACGGATGCGGCGAGGCTGCCCCTGCCGCGTGCGATCAGGTCTGTGGCACATGGACCGCCCTCGTCTTCGAGGACAGCGGCTGGACCTACGCCGAGAGGACCCGCAGTACGCCGCACCGCCGTTGCTGCAGCGCATGGTGGAGGCAGGGCTGCTCGGCCGGAAGTCGGGCCGCGGCTTCCACGACTACGCACCCGTCCTCGCGCCCTGAACCCGCTCATCCCCCGAAAGGCCACCGACATGTACCGGGCCGGGAACGAGCGCCGAGGCCTGCGTCCTCACATCCCGGTCATACCGCCGCCTGTCAGTCCCGGAGCGAGCGCCGGGACCCAGAAGACGGCGACGGCCAGGGCGATCGAGACGACCCCCACAGCACGGGCCACCAAGCGGCCGGCCGGAGCCAGCTTCTCGGTGGTGATCACGGCGGTCAGGGCCACCATGGCCCACAGGTTCATCACGCCGAAGGCCGCCAGCAGCACCATGAGCGACCAGCAGCAGCCCAGGCAGAACGCCCCGTGGTGAGCTCCCGCGCGCAGATCGCGCGAGGGCCCCGGGTAGGAGGTGTAGCGCAGCATCAGCCCGATCGGCGAACGGCATCTCGCCAGGCAGCGGTCTTTGAGTGGCGTGAGCTGGTAGACGCCGTTGATCGCGAACACGGCCGCGGCCAAGGCGGTGCCCGCGGCGGAGGGCAGGTCCGCCGCCCGTTCCAGACCGACGGCCAGCCCGTACACCGGCAGCCCGGCCGCGGCCCAGACAAGCAGGTAGCCGACGGTGAAGACGACCATGCGCGGTGCCCGGCGCACGTTGATGGTGCGTGCGTACAGTGCGGCGACGGGCGTGGTGGCGGGCAGCATCATCGCGGCCATCATCAGCGTCCACACGGCCAGGAAGGCGAGCAGCCCCAGGCCCATGGTCCCCGGCATCGCCTGCACACCGCCCCAGCCCGTCACCACCCAGACCCAGGCAGCGGCCGCCACGACCAGCAGCAATCCGGCTGGACCCGCCCCACGCCCCACGGTGACCGGCCGACCGGTCACGCCGACCACGTGAAGGGCGCCGCGTGTCCGTTGCCGCCGGCGAAGTCCCACGACCGGCCGTACACGCCGTCACCCGTCGCCCGGGTGGAGCGGGCAATGGTCAGCGTGCTGTTCACCGGATGGAACATGCCGGTCAGGCTCATGACCGGCCCGTCCTCGCCGAACTGCGGGGCAATCTGGTCCACGATCTCGATGTCGATGGCGTCGCCCACTCGCGCGGCGTGGTGACGGCCGTCGTCGCGGTAGTCGATGGGAACGCGCTCCACACCGAGAACCTCGCCGATGAGCGGGGTGAGCGCCGCCATCGGCCCGCCGGCCTGACCGGAGAAGACCTTCCCCAGCGCATCCGCCTGCCCGTCGTCGGCCCCGCCGTCGAGGTACAGCGCCACCTGCCAGCCGCCCTCGGCCATCACCCGGGGCGCGTCGATGAAGACGGCCACGCTGCGGTCGGACACGTCCACGCCGTCCACGTTCCCGCTGTCCACGTGGAACGCGAGGGTCACCTGGCAGCGCTCGTGGTCGGCCGGTGCGGTGAGTCCCGAGGTGGTGCAGGGGCACACCACGTCACAGTTGCAGCTCTCCAGATACGTACCGTTCAGATTCCAGGGCATGGCTCGTCGCCTCCCTCTTCACGTCCCCCCGGTGGGAAGATGCATCGGAAGGTCCGTCCGTCCCGGTGCCGCTTTCTTCCAGGCTAGTCCGCCAAGGGCACTACGGTGCTCCTGTACGACGACACATTCAGCGTCACCCTGCCGCGCGGCGACCACCACGCCCGGCCTCAGCGCGCGCACTACTCCACGGCGCTGGAATTGCCGAAACCTCGCCGACCACCGCACCGAGGACCGTAGGTTCAGATCTTGATGACATACGAATACATCATCAAAACGCCGTAGAAAGTTCCTATTTACGACACTCTTATGTGACTTCAACTACCTGCCTATGCATAGTGAAGGCCGGAAGATCGTGACTCGGCACTTGAACGGGTGTGCGTATGTGGGAGCGAGTCCTGGCAGTCGGAGCCCATCCCGATGACATCGAGTTCGGCTGCGGAGGTGCCCTGTTACGCCACGCGGCGGCGGGTGCCTCCCTCACTCTGTTGGTGATGAGCGATGGTGCCCGCGGCGGCGACACAACGGTACGCGCAAGCGAACAGGCGCGGGCCGGGCAACTCCTCGGCGCAAAAGTGATCCTGCTCAACCTGCCCGACGCTCACCTTGGCCGACCGCACGAACTCATTGATCTCATAGAGCCGGAGGTCTCCGCCAGCGCACCGGACTTGGTATACACACATCTCCCGGCAGATATGCACCAGGATCATGTGCAGACGCATCAGGCAGTACGCGTGGCGACCCGGAATGTAGCGAACGTCCTCCTCTTCGAATCCCCGAATTCACCGAAACTCGAAACCGGAATCGGCGTCAACATCAGTTCCGTGATTCAGCAGAAGATCGAACTGCTGGCCGTTCACGCTTCACAGGTGAGCAAGCGCAGGGCATTACAAGCCGAATCGGTGCGCTCCAAAGCCCACGGGCACGGACTGGCGATCGGTTGCGATTACGCCGAGATGTTCCACCCGTTGCGGTTCACATTGCCGTTCGAGAGACTCACATGACACACAATGGGAATGTGGCCCGGCTCACCGAACCCGTCACCGTGCAAGTACGTCACACAGAGGAGCTCAGCGAAAAAGAGCTCCATGAGCTGCGGAAGATGCTCGTAGAGGTATTCGGCGCTCGGTACGACGACAATGCATGGGACCACTGCTTGGGAGGCATCCATTACCTCCTGCGCTACGGTGACAAGCTCGTCGCTCATGGCGCCCTGGTGCCACGTTACATGCGGCAGGGCGACCGAGTGCTGCGCGGTATGTACGGGGAGTCCATGGCCACTCTGGACGACTGGTGTCACCGCGGATTCGGCAGCACTATCGTAGCCATGGCCACTGCTGAGATTCGGCTGAACTACGATATCGGGGTGTTCGCTGCCAGCAAGTACTCGTTCTACGAGCGGCTGGGCTGGGACAAATGGCGTGGGCAGACCTTCGTCGAGACCGAGCACGGAATCGAGGCCAGAGGGCCGGATCGAGGCGCCGTGATGTTCCGGCTCCCCAGACATAGCACCGTTGACCCCGACGGGGATCTCATCACCAACCTGCGGAGCGGAGATCCGTGGTGAACTCTCACATATTCGTGCGGCACTCATGACAGTGATGGACGTTGTGGGAAATCTTCTAGCCGACCTCATCTGGTCAGTACTGGCACTCGGCTTCGGATATTTGCTTCTGCGTCGGCAGACCCGCGGGCTGGCACACCTTCTGGGTGCCGCGGGTGACCGCCGCTTGTTGATCGTCCTTCCGGATATCCAGGTGCAGAGCGGCGGGACGGTAGGCGGCTACCGGCGAGACGGGTTCGTCGGCAACGTCGTGTCCCGCCGGGAGTTCGAGGCTGCCGTCGCTCTGCGTGATTCCCTGACCGATCCACTTGTCCGACTGGTACGTCCGCGTACGCCGGTGCAGCCGTCCGGCAGAATCGGTGCCGCCGGCCCCGTGGAAGGTACGGAATTCTGCCCACCCAGCAGCAGCCTCGCCGCCGCGTTCGAAGCTGAGGATCCCTTCTCGCACCTGCCCAGCCAGGTGGCAGGACGGAGCTTGGTGCTCATCGGAGGTCCCGTCTACAACCACCTCACAGAGCTTGGCTTCCAACACCCCGCCGCCCAGGCGGTACCCGAGCAACAAGGGGGCGACGGTGAATGGGGTTTACGGGTCAGGACTGGGCCTCTGAACGGACAGTTCTTCGCAGGACGCAACAGCGCTCCCGATACGGAGATCGCCACCATCCAGTCCTTCTCCACACAGACTTCGGGGCCGAAGATCACCATCTGTGCCGGCAGCAGCGACGTCGCGACACAGGCCAGCGTCGCCTTTCTGCTGGCCAACTGGCGACGCATCGCGCGCAGGTGCAGGCAGCGCCCCTACGCCTTCCTCCTTCACGTCGACACCCACAGCGGCCAAGCCCGGCTGCAGACCGGCATCGTTGAAGGACAGCCGTTCATCCTCTGAGCGGATGAGTGTGCGGACCAGTGCGGCCCGCCGGGCCGGCGGTCGTGGGCGGCTCCCTTCGACCACCTGCCGAACGTGTGCGGCGACGGCGCAAATGCGATGTTCCCGGCGGGGATCTGATCGTCTCCCCGCTTGCGGACACCAGATCTCAATAGGATCTCGGATCTGTCGGGCAGCCGCCCTACGCTGCACCCCGTCCGCGCTGTCTGGGAGAAGCATGACAAGCAGATTCACCGAGTTGACCGTGGACTGCGATGATCCAGAGAGGCTGGCGGCCTTCTGGTGCGAGGTCCTGGACTTCAAGGTGATCGACCGGAGCGAGAGCAAGGTCGAGATCGGTTCCTGGGTGCATCGAGTTCGACGTCGTACGCAGCTTGGCACCGCGGGAGCAGCCACTCCGGAGAGACCTCTGCGGCTATCCCGAGCAGTTCAGCGTGACGGACGCTCAGCGCCTTGTCTCGTACCTGGTCAGGATCACGCCGCCGGGAAACGTCCGCGTCTCCACCAGGTTCAGGTTCACCCAGCTGTCCAGCGCGGCGAAGAACGGCGTGCCGGCGCCCACCAGGACCGGCGCGGTGGCCAGCACATACTCGTCGATCAGCCCGGCCCGCATGGCCGCCCCGGCGAGCGTCGCGCCGCCGATGTCCATGGGGCCGCCGTCCTCGGCCTTGAGCCGGGTGATCTCCGCGACCGCGTCGCCGGTGACGAGGCGGGTGTTCCAGTCGACCTTGTCGGTCGTCGAGGAGAACACCACCTTCGCCATGTCCCGCCAGCGATGCGCGAACTCGATCTCCGCCGGGGTGGCGTCGGGCTGCTCGTCGGCGGTCGGCCAGTGCGAACTCATCGTCCGCCACAGCTTGCCCCCGTAGAGCGACAGGTCGGTCGCCCGCAACTGATCGGACCAGAACTGGAACAGCTCGTCGCTCGGCAGGCTCCAGCCGATGTCGTCGCCCGGGGCGGCGATGTAGCCGTCCAGGGACAGGTTCATGCCGTAGATCAGCTTCCGCATGGCGCCAGCCTTCCGTGAGTTGTTGTCCCGGGTACAGACCTGTGCGGCACACGAAAATCATCGGCAGCGCGGTCTGAGCTTGCGGCACCAGAACGCCGCGAACGGTAAACGACACGCTTTCCTGACGCCGGTGCCGCGTAGAACACCCGCTTCACTTCGATCGCGGGAACGCGGCTGGGGAAGGCCCTGGGTGCGGTATCGCGATGTCCCAGGTCTCTCGGGAGCCGCGAATGCCGCCGTCCGTGTCCTTGAACGGGAGCGATTGTCTCCGGGCATCGTGGCAGTGGCGCTGAGCGTGTGGTCCGTGCGCGTCCACGGCACCAAGCGCCCATGGAGGCAGTGGGAAGCTGAGTTCACCTGCCCGTGCTGCGGCGAGGGGTGGGCCCGGGACATGCTTCAAGACGTTCTGTTCATGCTTCCGCCAAGGGCTGCCGGCGAACTCCGGGTGCAGGTGGATCGCCTGGACGAGATTCTCCTCGGGAGAACACATCACGAGCCGCTGGCAGACCCGGAGTTGGGGTGGTGGCATCGCAGGTCCTGACCGCACCCACCTCGCCCGCGTCCGTTTCCGCAGGCCGCACGGAGCACCCTGAACATCCGCCAGACACCGGGTCCCGCCGGTGCTCCGCGAAGCGACGGCGCCCGTCCGGTCAGTCGGCCGCGGAGGTTTCCGCGGAGACCGAGGACGACCGGCGCACACGCAGGACGAACCCGGCGCTCTCGCAGCGGCCGGGGAGATCCCGGAAGTCCCCCATGTCCATGCGGGCGCGCAGGAGCGCCACCGCTCTGCGGGCGATCGACGCGCGCTGCGGGTCGACGGTGGTCAGGGGCGGTGAGGCGAAGCGGGCCGCCTCGATGTCGTCGAAGCCCGCCAGGGCCACGTCGTCCGGGACGGAGACGCCGCTTCTGGCCAGGACCGACAGGGCGCCGATGGCGACCACGTCGTTGTAGCAGAACAGGGCGTCGAAGCGGACTCGGGTGCGCAGCAGGCGGGCCACGGCACCGGCGCCGGAGGACCACAGGTCGGCGTTGTCCACGCCGATCACCAGCGAGTCGTCGTAGGCGACCCCGGCGTCCGCCAGTGCTCTGCGGTAGCCGTTCAGACGTCGGCCGCCGGCGCGTGGTGCCGCCTGTTCGCACAGGGCGGCGACGCGGCGTCGGCCCTGGGCGAGCAGATGGCTGACGGCGGCGTGAGTGCCTTGCTCGTCGGCGATCTCGACGTAGTCCAGATGCATCCCGGCCGCCTGAGGGGGGCGTTCGCCGAGGACGACGGTGGGCTGGGTGAGGGGCAGGGGTAGATACTCCTCGGGTGTGAGGGCCTGCGGTACGTAGATGACCCCGTCCACGAGTTCCTTGTGGGAGGTGGACAGGACGGCTCGTTCCCGTTCGGCGTCTCCGCGCGTGGTCTCGACGACCACTTTCAGCCCCTGGGTCTCGGGAGCCCGGATGACCTGTTCGGCCAGCTCCGCGTTGAACGGCTGGTAGACGTTCGGGAGGACCAGCGCGATGGTGCCGGTGCGTTGCGAGCGCAGGCCGCGGGCGAAGGGGTTTATCCGGTAGCCGAGTTCCTCGACGGCCTCCCGGACGCGGTGTTCCGTCTCCGGGCTGAAGGAGCCGGTACCGTTGATGACGTTGGAAACCGTCTTCGTGGAGACGCCCGCCTTTTCGGCCACGGTACGCATGGTCACGCTCCGCCCCATGCGGCCATCCCTCCCAACGTCGATTCGCGGACGGTCAGTTGGTGGTCGGCGACGATCAGTCGGCCGGAATCCCGGTCCACCGTACCGTTCATGCGGTCGTTCAACAGAGACAGGGCTTCCCGGGCGATCTGGGCCCTGCCGGGGGCGAGGGAGGTGAGCGGCGGGTAGGTGTACCGGGCGTCGTCCGTGTCGTCGAACCCTGCGACGGCCACCTCGGCCGGGACTCTCAGACCCGCTTCCTGCAGGGTGTGCAGGGCGCCCAGTGCCAACGCGTCCGCGAAGGCGATCACGGCGTCGAACGGGATGTTGCGCTCTATCAGCCGGCGCATGCCCGTGGCTCCTTCCTGGCGGTTCCAGTGGGGGGTCCCCACTTCGAGGACCAGGTCGGGGACGTAGGGCAGACCGGCGTCGCGCAGCCCGTCGCGGTACCCCTCCAGGCGCAGATGGGCGGCGGCCCGCTCGGGCCCCCCGCTGTGATCGGCGCCGAGGGCCGCGATCCGGGTGTATCCCAGCGAGGCCACGTGCCCGACAAGGGCCCGGACGCCTTCCCGGTTGGCCATGGCGACCCGGTCGACGGGCGCGTCGTAGGCACGTTCGGAGATGAACACCGTCGGCACGGTCCGTGCCACGGTCAGGGCCTGTTCGTCCGACAGCCCCACCGGGTACATCAGCAGCCCGCCCAGGTGCGGACCGTGCTCCCGCACCAGCGCCAGTTCGGCGTCGGCGTCTCCTTCGGTGAGTTCGATCAGCACGGTGAGCCCGTGACGCTCCGCCTCCCGCATGATCTCCTCCGCGAGCGAGGAGAAGTAGGGCTGGGACAGGTACGGCAGGGCGAGTCCGACGAGGTCGATCCGGCCGGTGCGCAGGTTGCGGGCGACGGAGTTGGGCCGGAAGTCCAGCTCGGCGATGGCTGCGTCGACCTTTCGCCGGGTCTGTTCGCTGACGTTGGGCTCGCCGTTGACCACCCGGGAGACCGTCTTCAGTGACACCCCGGCCCGCTGGGCCACTTCATGCATCGTGGACATGTCCGCACCCTAGGCCTCGGCCGGGGCGGGACAGCGCAGGCCCGCGCACTCTGCCTCGGTGAGCGGCAGCACCGACCCGTGTCGGAGTCCCGGAGGCAGGACGCAGAACTCCGGGTCGGTCGCGGGAAGCCACACGGAACTGTCCAGGTGGTCGGCCCGGAAGGGCACGTAGCCACGGCCGAGGAACTCGTCCAGCAACAGCAGCCAGCCCCGTCCGTCGGGTGCCGGAAGCACGATCGGCCCCTCGGCGTGCGCCAGGCCCGGTTGTTCCTCGGTGCCGCGTCCCACGCCCTGCGCCACAAAGTCGTAGTCCTGGGCGGGCAGGTCCCGGGAGCGCTCGACGAAGACGAACTTGGCGTGGGGGGCGTCCGGTGTGCCGGGTGGGCGCTCGTCCTTGGTGAAGCGGTAGAACCAGCCGTCGTGTTCCACGACGGTGGAGTCGATGACGGGGAAGCCCTTGTCCACCCACACGCGTGGGTTGCCGAACGTGCGGAAGTCCTTGGTGGTCGCGCAGTACATCCGCTGGTACGAGGGACTCTCGTGCCGCGGGTCGTCGTCCGGGTAGACGGTGGAGGCCCAGAACACCAGGTACTCCCCCCGGTCGGGGTCGTACACGGCTTCGGGCGCCCAGACGCATCCGGCCCGCTCCGGCATGACCTCGACCCGGTGCGGCCCGTCCCAGCCGCGCAGGTCGGCCGAACTCCACACCAGCAGGTTGCGGCTGCCGTGGGCGATCGCCTGTTCCCAGCCCTCGCTGCCATGGATGCGCAGGTCGGTGGCGAGCAGATGGAACCCGCTACCGTCCGCGGCCCGTACCAGGAACGGATCCCGCGCACCGCCGCCAGGGGGCGCGAGCGGGGAAATGCCCGTGAGTTCCGTCCAGCGGTCCATGCGGGGGCTGTCGCAGAGCGAGAAGCGGATCCGCTCGCCGTCGGCACGGTGTTCGCCTGCGAAGTGGGCGAAGAGGTAGCCGGCGGGCCGTGCGGCTCCCGCACCGAGGGCCGGCTGTGCCGTGCCTGCGGCTGGGTGCTCGCGGTGGGGGTTCTGAGGCACTGGGGCTGGTCTCCTCGTCTGTGGGGGTGGGGCAGGGCGAGCTTCGCATCGCTGATTCATCGTTGTCAAAGAGCGAGAACTCCGATGACGCGGGAGGGAGCTCGTTGCGTGCCGACCGAAGCTTGGAGAATGCGACAAAGACAGACGCTCTGAACTGCTGAGACAGAGGATTGAGTGGGGCTACTCGAAGGCGCCCCTGGATTTCGGTCCGGCAAAAGGCGGACAGAAGAGGCTTGACGACGATGTACTTGCCGGACATCCTGATCCCGCTTCCCCAGCCGTAACATCCGGTTAACCCGGTTGCGGCGTACGTTTCCCGACGAAGCCGGCGCTCGCCGGCAGAAGTAGGTCGTCATGGCCTCCCTTGCCCCCGCCCCGGCACCCCTGTACGAGGACCCCGTCCACGCGGGCCCGACCGATCCCGTCGTGCAATACGACGGCCGACAGTGGTGGATGTTCTACACACAGCGCCGCTCCGACGTGGCCGCCCCCGGCGTCGCCTGGGTGCACGGCACCGCCATCGGCGTCGCGACCAGCACGGACGGCCGCGACTGGCTCTACCGCGGCGTGCTGGACAGCCTCTCGTTCGAACCCGGAACCAACACCTTCTGGGCCCCGGAGATCGTGCGGGCGCCCGACGGGTTGTTCCACATGTACGTCAGCTACATCCGAGGCGTACCGGACCGCTGGGAGGGACACGACCGCCGCATCCTGCACTACACCAGCGGCGACCTGTGGCACTGGGTCCACGCCGGGCCGGTGTCGCTCAGCTCGTCCCAGGTCATCGACGCCTGCGTCCACCCGCTGCCCGACGGCCGGGGCTGGCGCATGTGGTACAAGGACGAGGCCCACGGCTCGCACACCTGGGCCGCCGATTCGCCCGACCTGTACGACTGGCGGGTCCGGGGCCCGGTGCTGGAGCACAGGCCGCACGAGGGGCCCAACGTCTTCGCGCTGGACGGCCGCTACTGGATGGTCGTGGACTGCTGGGACGGCCAGGACGTGTTCCATTCCGCCGACCTCGACGACTGGAGCCCGGCGGGCCGCATTCTCGACGGCTCCGGCACCCGCGAGGACGACCAGGGCGTCGGACACCACGCCGACGTCGTCGCGGGACCCGACGCGGCCTGGATCTTCTACTTCACCCACCCCGACCGGGACCCGGAATCCCCGGACAGCCAAGGACCGGCACAGCGCCGCTCCGTGGTGCAGCTGGCCCGGCTCACCACCCAGGGCGACCGGCTGCTGCTCGACCGCGACACCGTTGCGTTCCACACCCTGCCCCGGCCCTGACACCTCCGCTCCCGCCCCGACACCTCCGCCCCGGCCTTGAGACCACCGGCCGCCCCTGCCCCGGCATCAGGCCCCCGGTCCTGGCACCCCACCCCGCTCCGCCACGGAGCCCCCGGCTGACACCGACCCGCCCCCCGAGCTCACCACACCCAACGCCTCCCCACGCGCTCCCCCGAAAGGAACCACCATGCCCATCAACCACATCGACAACAGCACCCCCCAGCTCAGCAGACGACGCTTCGTGCAGGGCAGCCTCCTGGCCGCCGTCCTCGGCGGCACCGCACTGGGCACCTCCGCCTGCTCCACCAGCACCGCGGCGAGCGGTGGCGGGGGCAAGGGCGCCGTGTCCTTCTTCTCCTGGGACACGCAGACCGTCATGAAGCCGGTGCTGGACCTGTTCACCAAGCAGACCGGCACCTCGGTCTCCTTCTCCTACGCCCCTCCGGTGCCGCAGTACGTCTCCACCCTGCAGACCCGTCTGCAGGCCCACACAGGCGCCGACGTCTTCATCCTCACGGCCGAGGACAAGCAGCTGGTCGGCGGCGGCTTCGTGAAGGACCTGACCGGCCAGAAGTTCCTGGAGCCCATGAACTCCGCCAACAAGGACTTCATGACCGTCGACGGCAAGGTGTACGGACTGTCGATCTCCTCCTGGGCCGGCGGGATCATGTACAACAAGGAACTGCTCGCCAAGGTCGGCGCGGACAAGCTGCCGGACAGCTGGGACGGCTTCCTGAAGCTGTGCGCGAAGCTCAAGGACAAGGGGATCACCCCCTACTACGACGCCGCGCACGACGGCAACTTCATGGCGCTGTGGGGCCTGCTCGGTGGGTACTTCGACAGCCAGGGCAGCTTCCCCGACGCCGACATCTTCGCGGGCAAGGCCACCTTCGCCGACACCTGGACCGAACCGCTGGTCGCCTACTGCAAGCTGTACACCGAGAAGCTGACGCCCAAGGCGGTGCTGGGTCTCACCGGCGACCAGGTGGTCAGCGAGTTCGCCAACGGACGGGTTGCCATGTTCGGCGCCGGCACCTGGAACGTGCCCACGGTGCAGAAGAGCGCCCCGAACCTGTCCTTCCAGACCGAGGCCATCCCCGGCACCACCCCGGGCAGCAGCTACTGGACCGGTGCCGCCAGCCCCGGCTACGCGATCAACCCCAAGGCCAAGAACCCCGAGGCCGCACTGAAGTTCCTCCAGTTCCTGGCGAGCCCCGACGCCGTGAAGGCGTACGGCAAGTCCAGCGGAGCGATCACCACCACCAGCAACTACACGCCGAGCTTCGCCGCGGCAATCACCAACCAGGCCCTCGGCGCCCGCTCCGGCAAGATCTACCTGCCCGTCGTCGCCTGGCCGCGCCACTCCAACGAGCTCATCAGTGAGTTCAACACCCAGATGCAGCAGATGGTCCAGGGGTCGGTCAAGCCCAAGGACATCCCCGCCGCGCTGGACAAGAAGCTCAAGCAGCTCGACGCGAAGTAAGCGGGAAGCGACAGCCCTCATGGCCATACAGACCTCCGACCTCCCCACCCGGACACGCGCCGGCACCGTGCCCGGTGGCAGCCGCCCCGGCCGCCATCGCCGGCTGCGCGAGCAGCTGACCACACAGGCGTTCCTGGTGCCGATCGCCGTCGTGCTGGTGGTGCTGTTCCTGGTGCCGCTCGCCGAGTCGGTGTACTACAGCTTCACCGACTACAGCGGCTCCTCACCGACCCGGCACCTGGTCGGACTGCGCAACTACCGGCAGATCTTCACCGACCCCTCGGTGCTGACCGGCCTGGGCTTCACCCTGCTGTACGCGGTGGCAACCACGCTGATCGTGACCGTCCTGGCCATCCCGCTCGCGGTGATCCTCAACCGCCGCTTCCCCGGCCGGAGTCTGGTCCGTGCGGCGTTCTTCTTCCCCGCCGTACCCAGCATGGCGATCCTCGGCCTGGTGTGGACGTTCGTCCTGTCGCCCCTGTCCTCCGGGGTGATCAACTCCGTACTGGGCAGCCTCTTCGGAGTCGGCCCGGTGCCGTGGCTGTCGGACAACACGCTGGCAAAGGTATCGGTGATCGTGGTCGGGGTCTGGGCCCAGACCGGCTGGCACGCTGTTCTCTACCTCGCCTACCTGCAGTCGGTTCCCCGGGACTACTACGAGGCCGCCACCATCGACGGGGCAACGCCCCGGCAGCAGTTCTTCCGCATCACGCTGCCGCTGCTCGCGCCGGCCATGACGGTCAGCCAGTTCCTGCTGCTCATCAACGGCCTCAGGGTGTACGACCTGCCGTTCACCCTGACCAACGGTGGCCCCGGCTACGACACCTACACCATCACCCAGGTACTCGTACAACGCGGTATCGCCGAGGGCGACTACGGGCTCGGTGCCGCCCTGGGCGTGATCTTCCTGATGGCGGTCGCCGCCGTGCTGTCCCTGCAGCTGTCGGTGACCCGCAGGCTGGAAAGGAGGTTCCGGTGACGGCGATCCTCTCCCGGCTGCGTACCCGGGGCTGGCTCACCAGCGCCTACATGCTGCCCCTCTCCGCGGTGATGGCGCTGCCCTTCTACTACGTCCTCGTCAACACCCTCAAGACGCAGGCGCAGACCACCGGTTCGCCACTGGCGCTGCCGACCTCACCGGACTTCTCCACCTACCGGCGCGTTCTGAACCAGGTCCCCGTCGCGGCGGCCTT
This sequence comes from Streptomyces sp. NPDC005648, assembly GCF_040605395.1. NCBI lineage: Bacteria > Bacillati > Actinomycetota > Actinomycetes > Kitasatosporales > Streptomycetaceae > Streptomyces > Streptomyces sp. NPDC005648. The sequence continues at coordinate 59,668 of NZ_JBEXCS010000043.1, forward strand.
CGCGAACACCCTCTACGTCACCGTGTTCTCGGTGGCCCTGATGGTGCTGATCGGCGCCATGGCCGCCTACGCCCTGACGATCCGTCCGACCAGGTTCAACCGGCGCTTCGGCAAACTCCTGCTGCTCGCGTTCGTCGTGCCCACCCAGTCCACGCTCATCCCCGTCTACCAGATCTTCGTCAAACTGGGCCTGGTCAACAGCCTCAACGGCCTCGTCCTGGTCTACAGCGCCGGATCGATCTTCTGCTGGTTCGTCATCCAGGGCTATATGGCCACCCTGCCGTTCGAGGTCATCGAGGCCGCCCGGCTGGACGGCTGCGGCCCATGGCAGATCTTCTGGCGGATCGTACTGCCGCTGATCCGGCCCATCCTAGCCACCGTCGCGGTGTTCCAGACCATGTGGATCTGGAACGACTTCTTCACCCCCAACGTGTACCTCAGCGACCCGGGCAAGAGCACGATCGTGCTGGAGGTCTACACCTCGGTCGGGCAGTTCCAGGTCGACTGGCCGGCCTTCCTGACCCTCAGCGTCATGGCCCTGGTCCCCATGGTGGTCTTCTTCGTCGCGGTCCAGCGGCACATCATGTCCGGCCTGCTCAGCGGCGCCGTCAAGGGCTGAACCCCGCCCCGCCCAGGCGACCGCCGCCCCCTCCCCCAGATCGACCGGTGCGTTCGACGCGCCCTCTCCCCGCATCGCCCGGCACGGCGTGCGCACCGGTCCGCTCCACCTCACACATCCGCTCCGTTCGAAGAGGAACGCAATGCGAAGATGGCCACGCCGCCTCCTGGCGGCCCTGGGCAGCGCGGCAGCCGCGCTGGGACTGGTGATCCTCCCCAGCACGGTTGCCCACGCGGCGACCTGCACCACGTACTACATCTCGTCGTCGTCCGGCAGCGACAGCAACGACGGATGCAGCACCAGCACCCCCTGGAAGACGCTCACGAACGTCAACGCGACGACGTTCACGGCCGGCAACCAGATCCTGTTCCAGGCCGGCGGCTCCTGGACCGGCGAACTCCAGCCCCAGGGATCCGGCGCCTCCGGCAACCAGATCACGATCTCCAGCTACGGATCCGGTGCCGCTCCCATCCTCAACGGAGGGGGCGCCGCGGCCACCATCTACCTCAAGGACCAGCAGTACTGGACCGTCCAGAACCTGGAGATCACCAACCCGGCCGCCAGCGCCGCCCTGCGCAGCGGCATCCAGCTGGAGAACGACACCACCGGCATCCTCGCCGGAATCCACATCCTGAACAACAACATCCATGACGTGAAGGGCTACTGGGCCAACGTCCAGAACCCCGTGCAGCCGAGCCAGTCCTCCGGCATCGCCTTCGACGTCACCGACAACAACACCACCAGCGGCTGGGACGACGTCCAGATCAGCAACAACACGCTGACGCACGACGACGCCGGCGGCATCTACATCGGCTCGCTCGTCGGCCTGAACCACAACATCAACACCACCAACGTCGTCATCGACGGCAACACGCTCACCGACATGGGCGGCAACGACATCGTCTGCGTCTTCTGCGCCTCACCGCTCATCCAGAACAACGTCGCCACGGACAACGGCTACCGCTACTCCGGCGCCGGCCTGTGGAACGGGTGGACCACCAACGCGGTGTTCCAGAACAACGAGGTCTCCCGCCAGTACCGCAACTTCGTCGACGGCCAGGCCTTCGACATCGACAACAACAACACCGGCACCGTCATCCAGTACAACTGGAGCCACGACAACCCCTTCGGCTTCACGGAATGGTGCTGCCGCAGCGGCTTCGGCGCCAAGACCTCGGTGATCCGCTACAACATCAGCCAGAACGACGGCGCGTCCAACGCGGTCTTCCCCGGCATGGGCGGCGTCGACAGCAGCACCACCGCCCAGGTGTACAACAACACGATCTACATGGGCGAGGGCGACAACGGCTGGGTGACCGGCGGCACCCCCAACAGCACGGTCACCTTCTCGAACAACATCGTCTACAAGCTGGGCACCGGCGGCTACTCCACCACCAGAACGACGTGGACCCACAACCTGTTCTACGGCAACCACCCCGCCAGTGAACCGGCCGACTCGGCGAAGATCACCGCCGACCCGCTGTTCGTGAACCCGGGCGCAGGCGGAACGGGCCGAGCCTCCGCGGCGGTCTACAAACTGCGCAGCGGCTCCCCCGCCCTCGGCGCCGGCGCGGTCATTTCCTCCAACGGCGGCCAGGACTACTTCGGCAACTCCGTCTCCGCCACCGCCGCGCCCAACATCGGTGCCTACAACGGCCCGGCCGTCTCCGGACCCACGGCCCACGCGGGCGCGTACTGGCCGCTCGAGGAGAGCTCCGGTACCGCGACCGCCGACCTGACCGGCGGCGCCAACAACGGCACGCTGCAGGCAGGGGCCTCCTGGACGACCGGCACGGTCGGCACGGGCGCGCTCAGCCTGACCGGCGCGAGCAACTCCTGGGTGGACATCCCCACCACCGCCCTCGACACCAGCGGCAGCTACACGGTCTCCGCGTGGGTGAAGCCGAACAGCCTCACCGGCAACCAGACCTACGCGAGCATCGACGGCGCGAACATCAGCCCCTTCTACCTCCAGTTGTCGGGCGGCACCTTCGCCTTCACCGTCCGCAGCGCCGACTCGACCAGCGCCACCTACAAGCAGGTCACCGGGGGCACCCCCACCACCGGCACCTGGTACCACCTGACCGGCGTGTACGACAACAGCGCGCACACCATCGCGTTGTACGTCAACGGCCAGCTCCAGGGCACCACGGCGTTCTCCGCACCGTGGAAGGCCACCGGCCACACCACGATCGGCCGGGCCAAGTGGAACGGCGCCAACGTCGACTTCGCCAACGCTGCCGTCGACGACGTACGCATGATCCCCCGGGCGATCACCGCCCGCGAGGCGTACGCCCTCGGCACCGGCGCCGCCGGCTACTACCAGCTCGACGAGGGCAGCGGCCACACCGTCACCAACCTGCTCGGCAACACCGACGACGGCTACACCGAGGGCAACACCACCTGGGCGGGCAGCGGCAAGATCGGCAGCGACTCGCTCAGCCTCGACGGCACCGCCGTCACCATGGCGGTCGTCCCTTCCTCGGTGATCGACACCAGCCAGAGCTACACGGTCGGCGCCTGGGTGAAGCTCAACTCCGTCAGCGGCAACAACCAGACCTTCGCCAGCCTCGTCGGCGGCAAGGTCAGCCCCTTCTACCTGCAGCTGTCAGGAGGCAAGTTCACCTTCGTCACCCGGGCCTCCGACGCGAACGCGTCCGCGGCCACGACCGTGACAGCCGGCTCCGCGGCGACGACGGGCACCTGGTACCACGTCCTCGGCGTATACGACAGCAGCGCCCAGACGATCTCGCTGTACCTCAACGGCACCCTCCAGGGCAGCACGTCGTTCACCTCCCCCTGGAAGGCGATCGGCGCGACCCTCATCGGCGCCGGTACCTACAACCAGGGACCGGTGGACTTCACCAACGGCCAGATCGACGACGTCCACTTCTACAACCGGGTGCTCAGCACCGCTGAGATCCAGACCCTCGCCGCCGGCTGAGCAGGCGGCGAGACAGGACGGCGCCCGCCCGGGGCACAAAGGCAGGTGTCCCGGGTCGGGCGCCCTCCCCTTCGGACGGCACCACAAGAGAGGAGTCGGCGATGAGCACGTCGACGCGGAACCGGCCCCGGCCCCGGACACCGGCACAGGACCGTCCACACGGCAACCGCGGTGGCCGGCGCCGTAGCGTGCCGGTCTGGCCGATACCCGTCACCGCGCTGGTGGCCGCGGCCGCCATCACCGTGGCGGTCCTGCTGCCCGGCCTGCGGAACAGCCGGCCACCGGCCGCCGTGCCTCCTCCAGCCGTCACGGCCCTGGTCGCCACGGTCGACGGCCAGGACATCCCCGTACGAGAGTTCGCCCTCTACCTGGCTCAGGAGCGAGCGGCGACCTTCACCCACTTCCGGCAGAAGTTCGGAGCCGACGACGGCCCTGGCTTCTGGACCACCGAGCACGATGGCCAGACACCCGCCGCCTACCTCCGTGAGCGGGCCCTCGCCGACGTCACGAGGGTCACCGTCGAACTGGACCTGGCCCATCGCCAAGGTCTGCTGGCCGATTCCGGCTACGACGCCTTCCTGCGCAACTGGCGGACGGAGAACGCCCGCCGCCGACAGGCCGTCGCGACTCACCAGGTCATCTACGGCCCGGTGCAGTACACCGAGTCGAACTACTTCACCTATGTCCTGAGCAACCTCGCCGCCACCCTCCGGGACCGGCTCACGGACACCAGGGCCATCACCACGCCGGACAGCGCCCTCAGGTCCTACTTCACCGCCCACCGCGGCGACTTCCCCCACCAGTCCTTCGCCACAGCACACGAGGAGGTCCGCCAGGCGTATGTCCTGGACCGCTACCGGGCCTTGATCGCACGCCTCGCGGGATCGGCGCAAGTCCGCGTGCGCCACCAGGTGTTCGACGCCGTCCCGGTCGCCTGAGGTACCCGGCCGGTGCGCCGTGTGAGCACCGGAGCGCCGCCGGCCTCGCCGTGAGGCGAAGCGCGACGGCGCCGGTTCATGCATCAGAGCCGGTGGCCGAGGCGGCCGGATGCCGGCGTCAGGTCCTGGTCCACTGCTGGTTGCTGCCGCCGTTGCAGTACCAGACGTCGACCGACGTGCCGTTGCCGGTGCCTGCTCCGGACGCGTCCAGGCAGAGTGCCGGGTTCGCGACGCTGGTGACGGAGAGGTCCGCGTTCACGTTCCACTGCTGTGCCGCCGTGCCGGTGCAGTCGGTGATGATCACGGGGTCGCCCGCCGTGGCTCCGGTGCCTCCGACCGTCATGCACTTGTTGCCGTAGACCGTGAGTTGCTTGTTCGTGTCCAAGTTCCAGGACTGGTTGCCGCCTGCGTTGCAGTCCCAGAGGTCGAGCTGGGTGCCGTTGGCCGTGCTGAAACCGGGCACGTCGACGCAGCGGCCCGAGCCCACTCCGCGCAGGACGTCGCCGGGAGGCGCGGGCGGCAGGTCGTTGACCGGCGGGGTCGTGCCGAAGCCGTAACCCCAGCGCAGCAGCGCTACTCCGGTGGCGCTGTTGTCCACGAGGTTGCCGTTGGAGTCCAGCGACTCGATCGAGTAGGAGTCACCGAAGCGCAGGCCCGGCCAGTAGACCAGTCCCATTCCCTTGCTGCGGGCGGTGTTGGCCACGGACGCGAGGTAGGAGGTGTAGATGTTGCCGTCCCACGCGCCGTAGTTCAGGCCGATGGTCATCGGGGAGCCGGCCTCGTCGATGATGGTCCGCCCGGCGTACTTGCCGATCCGGGATTCGAGGTCGGCGGTCCAGTCGGACTGCTTGGTGTAGCTGTTCCAGAACCCGTAGAAGTGCAACGACAGCAGGGTTCCGCGCAGTTGGCGTGCCGCGCCGACGCCGGTGACGTTGTCGTTGTAACCGGTACCGCTGATCACGACACGGCCGCGCGGGACGTCCTTGTGCTGGGCCAGCCAGCCGCTGGTGACGGCCACCCACTGGTCCAGGGTGTAGCCGTGCGGCTCGTTCATGGGCTCGAAGTAGACCCGCGGGTTGTGCTTGTACTCCCGCACCACGGTGTTCCACATCGTCTTCCAGGCGGCCGTGTCGTCGACCAGGCCGTCCTTGCTGCTGTCGGCCTCCCAGTAGCTGACGATGACCTTGTCGCCGTAGGCCGTGGCGGCGTCGATCGTCGCCCGGTACGACTTCCACCAGGTGGTGCCCACGCTCGCCGGATTGATCGGCAGTCGCAGGGTGTTGGCGCCCAGGTTCTTCTTGAAGCCGCGGACCATCCTGTCCGTGGTGCGGTACACGGTGCGGTAGCTGTCGCTCACCGACAGGCCGCTCGGCACCACGGCGTCACTGGCGTAGTTGTCGCGCGGGTCGGCCCAGTTCACTCCTCGGAAGTCACTGGTACCGCCCTTCGGCGTGGGCTTCACCGACGCCTGCGAGGCGGCTGAGGTGTCAGCGGCCGGCTGGGCGAGGGCGGGAGTGGGGGCGCTCAGGAACATGAGTGCCGCACCGAGGCCGGCCACGAACACCGTGGCCAGTCTTCTGGACCTCGTCGAGGTCTTGGTCATGTCGTCTCCAGTGACAGGAAATCGCGGAGGGCGGAGTACGGGTTCGTCACCTGAGCCGAGGCACTGATGAACCTGATGAACCTGGGTTTGGTACAGACTTGGAACCGCCTGAACCGGACCATGTTTACGTAACCATGGCGGAGATTGACACAGCGCCGAGGCGACTGACAAGACCCGTGACGGGCCGAAGTACGGCGCAGCCTCCTTCAGCGACCCCGGAGCGGCGCCGAGGGCACGGCTGAGCCGCGACGGGCAGCTCTTCTGGAAGCGGTAACCGATGAGGGTCTTGGTCCTTGGCACAGTGCAGGTCTGGTCCGGCCGGCGGTGCGCCACCGGCCCCCTCGGCAGGTGACCGCACTCTCCTCGCCCTGGGCGAACCCGCGGAAAGCCCTTTGCGAGATCAATCAGGAAGCGCCTACGGTGCGATGACGTCGTAATTGGCGCCCGGCGAACGGCGCCTGGAGTACGGCGCTTGGAGCACGGGGTGGTCGTCGTGGGCGTGTTTGTCCGGATCAGAGGCTGGCTGGAGTGTGACGATCGGCAGCTCGTCCAAGTCAAGGAGATCGTCGCAGCGGACGATCCCGATCGGTCATACGGCGGAGGTTGGGCCTTTCCCGGGAGGCAGTACAACTTCACCAATTGGGTCTTCTTCGGGGCCGAGATGCGCGCGCAGTCCGCCGACTGGTTCCTGGAGCAACTACGCCGTGTGGCACGGGTCCCGGCTTCCGACGACGACAATGACCTGATCACCGGTCTGTTCCTCGTCAGCCACGAGTCCGACGGCATGAGCGAGTGGCAGGTTCGGGATGGCGTCGTGTCCATCGGAGCCCCGAGCGGGGCGTACCAGTTCCTCGACGAGTAAGGCCGGTGAGGAGCGTTATGACTTCTCAGGGTCGCCGCCCCGGCTGACGGACCGCCACCGCGCGGACCTTGTCCGGGCAGTGGCATGGCGGCGATTCAGGCGATGTACCTCCTCCGGTCGACGTCGCTTCTTCATGGCAGTTCCACCATGCGTGCTTCCGTCCAAGGCGCTACCAGTCTCGCCAGTAGACTCCGACGCCATGATGGCCGCCACTCCCGTACCGCCCGTGCCGGTCGCGCCGGCCGGTTTGACGCGCGGGGCCAAGACGTTCGTCGAGTCGGAAGGCATCCGTGTGGCCCGGCAGGACATCGAGCGTCACCGCGACGCCTGGATCGAGCACGGTGTCCCGGTCGCGGAGATCGATCGCGCAGTGGCCTTCGAGGACCGTTGGGGCGGTCTCGCGCTGCCTCCCGCGCCGTTCTACGAGGGCGGCCCCCGCATCCTGGGCGCGGATGTTCCGGAGGGCTCGGCCGCCGAGGGCTGGTGGATCCCGGCCGGGGACTGCCGATACTCCATGGCCTACGGATTCATGATCGGCCCAGGCGGCGAGTTCGGGATTCACGGCTACCACTGGGCACCCTTGCATGCCAGCACCGAGGGCTGGGTGGAGTCGCTGGCTCTGGCCCACCACGCGAGACGCAGGGCCAAAACCATCACGAGGATCACCAGGAGGGCCGTCGAGACCCTGGACCTCGAAGGGTACGAGCCGGTACCTGAAGTGCAGGGCCTGAAGGACACCTGGTGGCGGGGCAGGGACTCGCTCATCGCCCTGTACCGGGGCGAGGCAGTCGGCATGGACGCTCCGGGATGCCTGGAAGCCCATGTGTACAGTGGCCTTGGCAGCTGGGGTCTCCACGGCTGTTGACCGCCGGGCGAGTTCTTCGGCTGCGCGTACCTGTCTTCCAGGTCGGCGGACAGCCGTGATCTCCCAGGCGCGCTCGGTGGCGGCCGCCCACGCCGCATTCGCAGAGCTCCTCGACGAGCATCGTTCCGATGCCCCGGCCGCCTCCGGTGACGGCGCATGCGGCACCGGAGTCCGCGAGCCGTCGCCACGTCGACACACGCAACAACTCTGCCGCACAGGCGAGTCGTCCGGCCTGCGGTGGGGCACCGAGCTCGCCCGCAGGGGCGATACGTCAGCGCACGCCTGCCGCATCCAGCAAGGCAGTCAGCGTGGGTACAACGAGGCCGGCCAGTGTGTCGGCACCGATCCCGGCACGAGCACTGCCACCGTCGAAAACGAGGATGAGTTGCCGGGCCAGCAGATCCGGATCACTCGCCCCACCCCGCTCGGCCTCCGCACGGAAAAAGTCCGTCAGATCGTTCTTGACCCGCTGCGCCACCCGGCTTCCGGGATGGTTCCGATCCTTGAGTTCGATCTGCACGGCCAGGTACCGGCACCCCAGGAACTCGGGCTTGGCCGCCTGCAACTCCCCTCTTTCGAAGACGTGCAGGATGCGCTCGCGGGGCGATCGACCATCGTCCGGCTCGGGCAGAAGCCTCGCCACGAACGCGGAGGCGCCGTACTCCAAACTCGCCGCCAACAGTTCGTCCTTGTTGCCGAACAGCTCGTACATCGACCGCTTCGACACCCCCGCCGCCTTGCACAACGCATCGACCCCGATGCCGGCACCCTCGCGGTAGGTGAGCGTGGCCGCCGCCTCCAGCAGTCGCTCCCTGGAACTGGACTTCACGTCGGTGGTCATACCGCGAGGGTAACTTGATTCCGACTACATTGAAACCGATCGGTTTACAGTGTCGGATCCATCACCCTCTCATCGGGAGCAGCGCCGAGACAGACCGTCGCCCAAACCGGAGCCGGAGCCGTCGGCCTGACGACATCTACGGCGGGCGCAGGTACGCCCAGCTCCTGCGCCGGTGCACAAGGCCCCGGCTCCGTGAGCCGCAGAGCCCGCGATGCACATACATTTGCTGCCGGTGATGCTGCGTCGGCGCCTGGGCTCGTCTCCCCGCTGTTGCACGGACGCCACCACCGTCGCGAACCCGCCCTCCACGACGGCCGACCCGGAAGGGTGCGCCTGCGGTGCGGGCTGGATCAGGGTGCACATCGCTCGCGCAGAGCTGGGGCTTACGGTGCACGTGCGATGCCGTAGGCCCCCAGGAACGTCTAAGGCACCGGTATCGCCGTTAGGGTCTTACCGGCGGCGATCGTGTTCTCCTCGCCAATGAAGACTGGAGCTAATAAGCTATGCCTATGTCTGAACTCGCGAGCGAACGCTACACCGACCGCATCGCCACCGGACCGCTCGTCCTCGTCCAGGACGTCTTGAACACTCGCGCCGCCGGCAAGCCCGCGCTCACGGACCTACTGTCGACGCCCGAGGCCGCGACTTCGTGGCTTTCCAGCGCGCTGGACGAATGGAGTCGGCGCACCGGGACGGAGGCGCCTGCGATCGAAGTCGACGAAGCGGGGTTGGTCCGGCTCCAGCAGCTACGCGCGTCGCTGCAGATGACGGTGTCGGGTGCGGTGCGCGACGCCGCGGCCCGCTCGGCGCCGAAGGGGGTGAGCGGCGCGATCGAGGTCCGGATCGACGCCGAGGGCGCCTTCTCGCTGGCGCCGCGCGGCAAGGACGTCGGGTGGGTCGTCGCGGCCGTGCTCAACGAGATCACGAACGCCCAACTGACGGGGACGTGGCGTCGTTTGAAGATGTGCCGTAACCGGGTCTGCTCGGTTGCGTTCTATGACGGCACGAACCCCAACAACGGCGTCTGGCATGACGTGCGCATCTGCGGCAACGCCGTGAACCTGCGGGCCTCACGGCAGCGTCGGGCGGCCGCGCGCGCGTAGTTCTGCGCGGGCCGCCCGAGAGGCACCCCGTCTCCTCAGCCCTTTGCCGCCCGGCAGGAGCCCCACAGCGCACCGGGATTGATGCGCGACGGGTGGCGCTGGAGCATGTACTCGTAGAGTTCGAGGGTGCTGCCGGTGCGGCGCACTCCGCTGTTGAAATCAAGGATGTAGCGGCGGGTCTCCTCGATGTGACGCGGATCGTCATCGGCGGCCGGATCCTTGTGGCCCGCGACGATCGCGGTCGGCTCCATGGCCTCGACGGTGTCAAGGGCCCTCAGCCATTCATCCCGCCCGGCCGCATCCGATGCAGCGAGCATGAGGTGCACGTTGTTGTAGATCACGTCGCCCGCGACGACCAGCCCCAGATCGGGCACGTGCAGGCAGGTGGTGTTGTCGCTGTCGGTGTGCCCCAGGCGGACCGGGCGGATCTCCGCCCCACCCACCGTCAGGACCTCCCCCTCCAGCGGTTCGGCGAGTACGAGTCGCTCAGGGATCTGCTCGGGGAACCATGCGCGCCAGACCGCCTTGAGGACTTCGGGCGACGACTGGTGGGCCATGTCCTCGACGACCTCGGGCAGCGCGAAGGCACGCGCGCCGGGGTACTGCTCCAGTACGGCTCCCAGGCCGAACCAGTGGTCACCGTGGCCGTGGGTGACGTACACGCTCGTCAGCGGAGCGTCTCGCTCGCGGAGCCACCGCAGCAGGCCCTCCGACTGCGCGATCGTGAAGAGCGGATCGACCAGCAGTGCCTCCTCCTCGTTCGAGATGAGGATGCTCGACGTCGGTGACCAGGCGCGCTCCTTGAGATCGGGTGGCACGTCGGAGTTGGTGGTCGGCATGCCGTCCGCGATGTGTACGGCGTAGGTCAAGGCGTTCGACGTCATCGATGGACTCCTCGGATTCTCGGGTGGTCGCCGGCGCCCTGGCCGGAACGCGGACAAAGCCAGAAGTCCCAGCCCTCTTCGCGTCGATCGCAGAGCGATGACATTGACATAAGCATAGACCCCATGCTTACGTCATACTGCTCGCGTCGGCCGAGAATCCAGAGAGCCACCGGCTCCGGTTCGTCGCCGCAAGAGAGCGATCGTCAAAGGAGACACGAGATGAACAGCCCAGCGACGACGGCGCCGACCGCGGTGCTCGTCCACGGATACCTGGACGACGGCGCCATCTGGAACGGCGTCCGCACCGCCCTCGACGAGCAGTCGATCCCCTCGATCGCCTTCGAGCTCGCCGGCATGGGTGCGCGCGCCTCCGAGCACGGGCCGTTCACACTCGTCCGCTGGGCCGACGACCTCGAGAGCGTGCTGCGCGCGACGGAGGGCCCCGTCGTGCTCGTCGGACACAGCATGGGAGGCCAGATCGCCGAGCTCGTCGCCGCTCGCCTGCCCGAGCAGGTGCGTGCGCTCGTCCTGGTCAACCCGATCCCGCTGGCCGGCACTCACCTGCCCCCGGAGCGGATCGCCCCGTTCCAGGCACCGGATCTCGGACTCGACGCGCAGCGCGCCTTCCGCAGCGCGCTCGCCACCGCGTTCCCGGCCGAGGAGAACGACCGCCTCGCCCAAGTGACGCTGCATGTCGCCCCGGCGACGATCTCCGACACGGCGACGGCATGGAACAACGGCCACCCCGACGGACAGCAGCCCAGCAAGTACGACGGGAGCGTCACCATCCTGCGCGGCGAGAAAGACCCCTTCGTCACAGAGGAAGTCGTCTCCGCGTATGTCGAGCCCCGCTTCCCCGGCGCCCCCTCGCAGACGATCGCCGACGCAGGTCACTGGGCGCACGCCGAGAACCCGGCCGCCGTCGCCGCCGTCATCACCACGGTCGTCGAGGAGATCGCCTCCAACCCCGCCGACGGCCGCCCGGCCAAGGCCTGGACGGCCGCGTTCGAGCAGCGCACCGAGGACGCCTTCGCGGCGGCGCTCTCGCCGAACGTGCGGATGGAGGCGAGCGCGCTCGCCAAGCCGCTGGAGCGCAAGGAGCAGGTCGAGGCCCTCATGGCGGCGGTGAGCTCCCTGTACGAACGGCTCGAGTTCGTCCGGAAGGTGCAGGACGGCACGCGGACGTATCTGGAGTGGGAGGCCGCCGCGTTCGGCGGCTTCGAGATGAAGGGGATCACGATCCTCACGCGTGATGACGAAGGGCTCATCACGGAGATCGCCATCCACCACCGCCCCCTCGGCGCCGTGGTGCAGATCAACGCGAAGGCCGGGGCGGCCCTGACCGCGGCCGGCCTCGTCCCCGCCGAGTACTTCGACTTCCCGGAAGGCGAATGACCATGACAGAACGCATCGACGTCGAGTTCACCGCGGACGGGGATGTGACGCTGCGCGGCTGGCTCTACCTGCCGGACGCCGAGGGTCCGCGCCCGGCCATCACGATGGCGCACGGGTACGGCGGCAACCGCGAGATGGGCCTCGACCCGTACGCCCGCACATTCGCCGACGCCGGGTTCGTGGTGCTCATCCATGATCACCGCACGTTCGGTGCGAGCGACGGTGAGCCCCGCAACGACGTCGACCCGTGGCGTCAGGTCGCGGACTGGCGCCGCGCCATCAGCTTCCTGGAGGCCCGGCCCGAGGTCGACGCGGACCGCATCGGGGTATGGGGTACGAGCTTCGCCGGCGGTCATGCGATCGTGCTCGGGGCCACCGAGGTGCGGATCAAGTGTGTGGTGTCGCAGGTGCCCACCATCAGCGGTTTCGAGCAGTGGCAGCGCAAGGTTCCGCCGGAGCGCATCGCCGCCTTCGAGCTCGCCCACGTCGAGGACGAACGCGCCCAGGCCGCCGGCAAGGAACCGCGCTACCAGACCTCCATCGGTGACGACCCTGCCGACCCGGCGCTGTTCGCCGGCCCGGACGCGCTGCGGTTCTACCGTGACCTGGTTCCGCCGGGCCGCGAGAACAACACGGTGACGATGCGCTCCAACCGGGCCTCGCGGCTGTACGAGCCGGGCGGCTGGATCACCCGGGTCTCGCCGAAGCCGCTCATGATGATCGTCGAGACCGGCGAGACGGTGGTACCGGCCGACATCCAGATCGCCGCCTTCGAGCGCGCGTTGTCCCCGAAGGAGCTGGTGCTGCTGCCCGGCGGCCACTTCGACGCCTACAAGGTGCACTTCGAGGAATCCAGCGGCGCCGCACTGTCATGGTTCCGCACCCACCTCGACCCCGACGCGGCCTTGACCGGCGCGTGAGGCGCCGGAGGCGGTTCCGGCTACTGCTGGAACCGCCTACCAGGCGTGTGACCGCGCCTCGCTGCGACAGCGGCTCAGCTGTGCAGGGACGCGGCGGGGCGCACGACGTACTGGCGCAGATACAGGTCGCGGTAGGTGACGGGGCCGCGGGGGCCGGGGACGCGGTCGATGTTGATGCCGGTTTCCGGCAGGCGCAGGAGCTTGAAGCCGTCGAGGAGGCGTGTGGTGGAGTTCCAGAAGACGCCTGAGCCGCCGTAGGCGTCCATGAACTGGCCTGCGGTGTCCGGGTCGTGTGTCGCGATGGCGGCGGCCAGCCCGGAGGTCTCCTCGTTGGCGATCCGTGCGGCTTCGGCCGGGCCGTCCGCCTCGTCGATCGTCACCGTCGCCGCGTGCTCGGAGTCCAGGGACCACTCGTAACCGCGCGCGTGGGCGTGCGGCGGCAGCGAGGCGGCGATGCCCAGGTCTTCGAGGATCCGCAGAATGCCCGGTAGCAGCTTTTCGTGGACGGCCCGGTCGATGAGCAGGAGATTGAGCCGGTTGCAGACACCCAGCCGGTCCAGGCTGTTGGTGACCAGCTCGTGCACCAGCTTCTCGTCGGCGTCCCGGGCCACGTACAGCACTCCCCCGCCGTCCGCGTGGGCCAGCGTGCGCACACCGTGGCGGGCGGCCTCGCGGCCGAGTTCCCGGGTGCTGTCGCCGCTGCCGCGCAGGATGACCAGGGGGACGGTCTCGGGCAGCGACACCAGTGCGTACGCCGCCGCGCGGTCCTCGCTCGGTACCAGCTGGATGGCGTCCGGGTTCAGTCCCGCGTCGGTGAGAGCGGGCGTGACGACGTGCGTGATCAAGGCCTGGGAGGAGCGCAGGGCCGCCGAACCGGTGCGCAGTACGCCGCCGTTGCGGGACTTGAGGAACTGGGAGGCGACGTCGAGTGTCACATTCGGACGCGCCTCGAAGTTCGCGCCGATGACGCCGACCGGGCGGCGGCGCTCCAGCAGGACCAGGCCGTCGGGACGCTCCTCCAGGACCCTGTCCCTCGGCTCGTGCGGCACGTCCGCCAGCGTGCGCAACGCCGCCGCCATGTCGTCGAGCCGCGGGCCGGTCAGCCGCAGGCGATCCTGCAGGGCCGCCGACATCCCGCTCGAGACGGCTGACCGCAGGTCGTCCTGGTTCGCCGCCGTCAGCACGTCGCGTGCCGTGTGCAGCCGCTCCGCCATGGCACGCAGCGCGGTGTCGATCTCCGCGTCCGAGGCCCGGGCCAAGGCTGCCGAGCCCTGCGTCGCCCGAACGGCGCAGGCGTGAACCGCCTCCTGGACGGAGCGGGGCACGCTCGTCTCGTTCCTGCTCATATCGGTCCCTTCACGGTCCCAGCGCAATACGCGACACATAGCCTACGGGAGGATCGTTGAACGATCCTCCCGTATGATCACTGTAAACCGCTCGGTTTCTTCATCGCAAGGGCGGAAGTGGTTGGGGCGCGTCGTCAAAAGGTGACCATCGGCTTGAGCGTGACCCCGTTCTCGCTGTCCTCGCGATCGCCTGCGTGGCGCCGACGCTCTCGGTGAACTCGAGGCGACTGTCGACGATGTCGACGGCGCTCACGGTCGTGGCGCCTACGGCCACCGCCGCGAGCAGGCCGGAGAGGCCGACCGCGCCCGTGCCGAAGAGGACGAACTCGGGCCGGGGTTCGGCTTGAGCACGTTGAGCACGGCATCCGCGCCGGTCTGAACGCCGCAGCCGGCGAAGCTGAGCACGCACGATCGCGTCGGTGTGACAGACACCGGTGGCGACCAGACGCACCTGCACCTCATCGGGGCGGGGTTACGACGAGCCGTGCAAGGGGGGTGGGCACCGCGTCCGCGTGGGCTGGTGCTCGTATGACGATCGGCCGGCGTCGCCTGGCGTCAGCCCGAGGTCGCGCCGCCGAAGCAGAAGTCGAGGCCCTGCGAGGTCACCGGCGCGGTACGCCGGGAAGCGCGATGGATGCTGTCCGGTGCCGGCCGGAGGGAGTACAGGGGCCATAGTCCGTGCGATTTGACTTCCTCCCCGAGCTGAAAGCAGGGGGATTCCTAGCTCAGGCTGCCTCCGGGAGCGGCGCTCCCAGTGGACTTCTGCCATCGGCACTAGCCGGGTGGAGACCAGCCCGGACGAGCATCACGCGAGCGGAGTTCTTGTCCCTGGGGGACACGGCTCCGCACACGGTGCACGTGTAGGTTCGTTCGGAGAGGGGAAGTGCGTGCTTGGTTCTCGCTCCGCACTCGGAACAGTCCATGGTGGTGTGGGCCGGGTGCACGAGGTGCACGATGCGGCCGTGCTTGCGGGCCATCTCGGTCAGCGCGGTCCTGGTCGCGCCGATCGCGGCGTCGGCGGCCTTGCGGGCCATCGTCGACTTCGCGAGGAACTTCGGCTTGAAGTCCTCGACGGCGAGCTGGTCGAAGTCGCGCACGAGGGTCTTGGCCCACTTGCGGGCGGTGT
The DNA here is from genome assembly GCF_040605395.1 of Streptomyces sp. NPDC005648. Classification (NCBI taxonomy): domain Bacteria; kingdom Bacillati; phylum Actinomycetota; class Actinomycetes; order Kitasatosporales; family Streptomycetaceae; genus Streptomyces; species Streptomyces sp. NPDC005648. The sequence continues at coordinate 75,114 of NZ_JBEXCS010000043.1, forward strand.
CCTGGCGCTGCCGGGCGACCTTCTTGTGGACCTTGGCCGCCGCGCGGGATGCCGTCCGGTA
>NZ_JBEXCS010000044.1:0-75173 GCF_040605395.1 Streptomyces sp. NPDC005648
GCGTGCGATCGGCGTGCGGTGTGAAGGGTCATGTGGCGGAGCCACCTGTCCCTTCACACCGTGCGGCGAGCGTGCGTGCCGGGCGTCGTGACGCCGCGGAGATCCATCAGAAGGGCCCTAGCCACCGGCGAACAGCCGCCAGGGCCTCGGCGGGGGCCGTCCGCGGTCGGTGAGGCCTCAGTGGTCCCTGCCCAGGGCGCCCGCCAGGTCCAGGGCCGCCGCGATCCGCACCGCCACGTCCTCCGCGTACACCGCGTCGGCCCGCTCGAACTGGGTTCGTCCGCTCCCTCGCAGAAACGTCACGACCCCGAGCGTCCGCCCCCGGCTCCGCAGCACCGCGCACAGCGCGTGCACCACGTCCCCGGGCCACTGCCGGGCCAGCGCCCACTCCCGCGCCGCCTCGCCCCCGACCGACCCCGCACTCGCCCGCACCGACCCGGCCCGCTCCACGCACTGCAGGGCGGGATGCCCCTGCCCGTACCGCACGGGCAGTCCCGCCGCCCCCGTCAGCAGGCTCGGCCCGGGCGCCCCGGACGGCGTGGCGGCGACCCGCACCAGCCGCACGGCCCCCGCGGCCTCCCCGTTCCCGTTCCCGCTCCCGTCCCCGGCCGCCGTACCGCCCGCGACTCGGTCGATCAGGGCGTGATCGGCGAAACCGGCCAGCGCGAAGTCCAGATGGACCGTCGCCGCCTCCCGCGGGTCCTCGCACTCGCCCGCCGCCCGGGCCGCCCGGTGCAGCTGGTTCGTCCGGAACCGCAGCAGCGCCGCCTCCTGCTCCCCCTGCCTGCTCTCGGTGACGTCCTGGAACAGCCATCCGACGCCCAACGGCACCGGCTCCTCCGCGAGCGGCGAGGCCAGCCGGACGAACCCGCACCGCCAGCACCGCCGCTGCTCGCCCTCCGGCGTCCGCACACTCACCCAGATCTCGGCGGGCGCGGGCGGCGCCCCCTCCGCCAGCACATGGGTGAGCGCGCTCTCCAGCTCCTCGACGCCCTGCGCGAGCAGTTCGCCGAGCGGGCGCCCCAGGGCGGACGTACGCCCGATGCCCAGTGACCGTGCCGCGTGCGCGTTCACCACGGCGGGCCGCAGATCGGCGTCGACCAGCACCACACCCCAGCTGGCGTCCTCGAACAGTGCCTCGCTCAGCGCGATCGACCGCTCCAGATCGATCTGCGCGTGCACCTCACTGAAGGCGCAGTACACCCCGGCGGGCTTCCCCTCGGGCCCGCGCACAGCCGCCGACTGCGTCCGTACGAGCACCCGCCCGCCGTCCTTGGTCAGCAGCGCGAACTCGTGCACCTGCCGTCCGGGCGCCTCCATGGCGGACATCAGCCGCCCCTCGACCTCCTCGGCGTCGGCCTCCCGCACGGCCCACCCCGCGAACCCGTGCCGCCCCACCGCCTCGGCCGCGGTCCACCCCAGAATCCGCTCGGCCTCACGGTTCCAATGCGTCACGACGCCGCCCGCGTCGAAGGCGCACAGCGCCGCGTCCATCCCGTCGAGGAGCGCGGCCAGCAGATCGGAGCCGTCAGGGCCCACGGGACCGGCCCTCTCGGGCTCCTCCGGCCCCAGCTCGTCGGTGGTCCCACTACGCCGGGAAGCACTCACCTGGACCCCCTGCCAAGCTGCGTCCGCACGTACGGCGCGCCGTCGCTCACTCACAATCATCTAACTGGAACGTGACGCAGCACACACCGAGTTCCACAAGATTGAAGGAATCGTTGCAAGCCGCCTCCGTTCCAGGATCAGCCCACTCCCCGCCGAAGATCAATCCAAAGATCGCTCCCACCGTCGAGCACATACCGCTCAAACTCGACAAATCCCCACTTCTCGGCCACGCGGAGCCCGTCCTCGTTGGCCGCCAGGACGCATGTCTCGACGCTCTCGGCCCCGAGCACGCGCGCGTGCTCGAGCCCCCGCTCATAGAGGGCGCCCCCGAACCCGCGCCGCCGGAACTCCGGCAGCACCCGCGCGATCACGGTCGCCGCTGCGGCCTCCCCCTCCGGCGGCCGCACGGTGGAACACCCCACCAGCGCCTCCCCCAGATAGGCGTTCTCCAGCCGGTACCGCCCGAGCCGCTCTCGCGCCTCGTCCATCGACATGGCGGCCGCGGGCACCACCACGTTGTGCACATGCCGCCACTGCGCCAGCATGTCCTCCCCGTGCACGGCCTCGATCCGCAGCGCCGGACCCACCCGCCGCCGCGCGTACACCTCGATCTCGATCCTCATCCGGGGATCGGCCAGCCCGCACACCATCATGGTCGCCGCCGGCCGCACCTCCCCGAACACCCGCCGCAGCACGGGCCAGCACGGCTCGAAGTCCTCCCGGTCGGGCAGCAGATACCGGACCCGCACCACATCGGAGAACCCGCACCCCGCCTCGGCGAGCGCCGCCCCGATGTTCCGCAGACACTGCTCCGCCTGCTCGACCACCCCGTCGGCGATCGTCATCGTGCCGTAGTCGAACCCCGTGGTCCCCGACACATGCACCCAGTCCCCGTCGACGACGGCCCGGGCATACCCGATCCGCTCCTCGAACACCGAACCACCGAGAACCGCCCGCCGCTCCACCCGCTGCTCCGTCATGCGCGGAACGCTAGCCATCGCCGTACACCGTCAGCATCCGAAAAAAGGGGTTGAGCGAACGGGGGGTCGCTTCTTAGGCTGCAGCTACTTCGGAAGGGAGGTGGTTCGGCAGATGTATGCATACCGGACGGAAGAGGTGACTGCGGGCTAGCGGTCCGCCGTCAGACTCGGTTCGGCGCCGGACCAGCGTGTGCGCGACACACGCAGCCGGCCAATCCAACGCAGTCACCCGACCCGCAAGCTCGCCGGTGCGTCCGGCCGGCTCCCCCGCCGTGAGGCGGAAGGGACCCGAGCTTGCGGGTCGTCTGCATGTGTGCCCGACTGCACCACCCCGCTCAGTGCGCGATGCTGCCGTACCCCTCGATGTCCCGCGGAGCCCGCACTCCCGGCCCCACGTACCGCGCGGACGGCCGCACCAGGCGCCCCGTCCGCTTCTGCTCGAGGATGTGCGCCGACCAGCCGGCGGTGCGCGCGCAGGTGAACATCGACGTGAACATGTGCGCCGGCACCTCGGCGAAGTCCAGCACGATCGCCGCCCAGAACTCGACGTTGGTCGCCAGCACCCGGTCCGGCCGCCGCGCGTGCAGCTCCGCCAGCGCCGCCTTCTCCAGCGCCTCGGCCACCTCGAACCGGGGCGCGCCGAGTTCGCGGGCGGTGCGGCGCAGCACGCGCGCGCGGGGGTCCTCGGCGCGGTACACCCGGTGCCCGAAGCCCATCAGCCGCTCCCCCTTGTCGAGGGCCTGCTTGACGTAGGCGTCGGCGTCCCCGGTCCGTTCGATCTCCTCGATCATGCCGAGGACCCGGGACGGCGCCCCGCCGTGCAGCGGCCCGGACATGGCTCCTACGGCGCCGGAGAGCGCCGCCGCCACATCGGCGCCGGTCGACGCGATGACGCGCGCGGTGAAGGTGGACGCGTTCATGCCGTGCTCGGCGGCGGAGGTCCAGTAGGCGTCGACGGCCGCGACATGCTTCGGGTCGGGCTCGCCGCGCCAGCGGATCATGAAGCGCTCGACGACGGACTGCGCCTTGTCGATCTCGCTCTGGGGGACCATCGGCCGTCCCTGTCCGCGCGCGGACTGGGCGACGTAGGAGAGGGCCATGACGGCGGCGCGGGCGAGGTCCTCGCGGGCCTGCTCGGCGTCGATGTCGAGGAGCGGTTTGAGGCCCCAGACGGGTGCCAGCATGGCCAGCGCGGACTGGACGTCCACCCGGATGTCGCCGGAGTGCACGGGGATCGGGAAGGGCTCGGCGGGCGGCAGGCCGGGGTTGAAGGCGCCGTCGACCAGGAGCCCCCAGACGTTGCCGAACGAGACATGACCGACGAGGTCCTCGATGTCGACGCCCCGGTAGCGAAGGGCGCCGCCCTCCTTGTCCGGTTCGGCGATCTCCGTCTCGAACGCGACGACTCCCTCGAGTCCGGGTACGAAGTCGGACATCAGGCGGCTCCTAGTGATGTGTACGACGTGATGCCTGCGGGCGTGAGTGGACTCAACCGGACGTGACTGGACCGACCCGACCGGAACGGCACCAGCACGATATCCCCGGGTGTCACTTTTGGGGAGAGTCACGGCACTCAGTGCCATGCCATTCTGCGGGACCCGTCCATACGGCAGGATGACCGCGTGACCGACCGAGACGCCGTCCCCCTCGACCCCGCCGCCATGCGCAAGCAGTACCGGGCCGAAGGGCTCGCCGAGTCCGAGCTGGCCGCCACCCCGGTGGCGCAGTTCGCACACTGGTTCGAGCAGGCCGCCGTGGAGGCCCATCTCTTCGAGCCGAACGCCATGATCGTCTCGACGGCGGACGCCGAGGGCCGGCCGAGTTCGCGCACGGTGCTGCTGAAGGGCTTCGACGAACAGGGCTTCGTCTTCTACACCAACTACGGCTCCCGCAAGGCCGGCGAGCTCGCCGAGAACCCGTACGTCTCGCTGCTGTTCCCGTGGCACCCCATGGCCCGTCAGGTCATCGTCACCGGTGTCGCCCGTCGCACCGGCCGCGACGAGACGGCCGCCTACTTCCGCACCCGCCCGCACGGCTCGCAGCTCGGCGCCTGGGCGAGCGCCCAGTCCTCGGTCATCCCCTCCCGAGCGGGACTGGACGCGTCCTACGCCGAGCTGGAGGCCCGCTACCCGGAGGGCGAGCAGGTCCCGGTCCCGCCGCACTGGGGCGGTTTCCGGGTCGCCCCGCGGACGGTGGAGTTCTGGCAGGGCCGCGAGAACCGCCTCCACGACCGGCTGCGCTACGTGGCCGAGCCGGACGGCGGCTGGCGGGTGGAACGCCTCAGCCCCTGACCCCGGGAACGGTCTCGGCGCGCGGTTTCAGCGCGGTGCCTGCTCCAGGCTTCAGCGCAGTGCCTGCTCCAGAAGGTGCGCCCACTGCGTCACCACGCGCTCCCGTCGCCCCCCGTCGTCGGTGAGGAGGTTGGCGAGGCCCAGGCCGCGGGCCATGTCGAGGAGGCCCTGGACGGTTTCCCGCACGCCCGGCCGGGATTCGTCCGCGCCGAGCAGGTCGACCGCTATGCGGTGGGTCTCGCGGCCGACGCGGGCCTCCAGTTCGGTGACGCGGGGGCGGAGCTGGTCCTCGTTGGAGGCGGCGACCCACAGGTGGAGGGCCGCGCGGAACAGGGGGCCGGTGTAGAGGTCGACGAGGGCGGAGATCACCGCGCGGCGGTCGTCGGCCGCCGCGCCTTCGGGGAACAGGGCGCGCAGGGCCGTGGAGCGCTCCTCGGCGACGTACTCGACGGCCGCCGTGAACAGGTCCTCGCGGGTCGGGAAGTGGTGCTGGGCGGCGCCGCGGGAGACACCGGCGCGTTCGGCGACGACGGAGACCGTGGAGCCCGTCCAGCCGTGTTCGGCGAGACAGGCCACGGCGGCTTCCAGGAGCCGCTGCCGGGTGGCTCGGCTGCGGTCCTGTTTGGGAGTACGTTCCACACGGTCGCCGACCGTGCTCACAGCGCCCATGCGGGATCCCGTCGTTCCAGAAAGGCCGTCATGCCTTCACGGGCCTGTTCGGAGGCGAACAGCCGGGCCGACAGTGCGGTGAGGTCGGCCGCGTCCTGGTCGAAGGCTTCCAGCACCCTGGCCGTGAGCAGCGCTTTCGCCTCCGCCAGGGCCTCGGGGGCGGCTCGTCGCAGCCCGTCGAGGAGGGGTTCCAGTACGGCGTCGACGTCGTCGCCCGCCGCCGTGAGGAGGCCGATGCGGGCCGCCTCGGGGGCCTCGAAGCGCTCGCCGGTGAGGTAGTAGCGGGCGAGGGCGCGGGGGTCGGTGCGGGGCAGCAGGGGGAGCGAGATGACGGCCGGGGCGACCCCGATGCGTACCTCGGTGAAGGCGAAGGTGGCGCCGAGTGACGCCGCCGCCATGTCGCAGGCGGCGAGCAGGCCGAGGCCGCCCGCTCTGACGTGCCCCGTCACCCGGGCCACCACCGGTTTGGGCAGTTCGACGATCTGCCGCAGCAGGCGCACGAGCCCGTCGGGGTGCGGCGGGTCCTTCAGGTCGGCGCCCGCGCAGAACGTGTTGCCGGTGTGCGTGAGCACGATCGCGCGTACGCCGGTGTCCCGGGCGCAGTCGGTGAGCGCGTCCGCGAGCTCGCCGACCAGGGCCGTCGAGAGGGCGTTGCGGTTGGCCGGGGAGTCGAGGGTGACGGTTTCGACGCCACGCGCGTGTGCCCGTGCGATCAGGGTCATGTGCTCTCCTTGAGCGCCCGCAGTTCGCGGCGCAGGATCTTGCCCGAGGCGGCCCGGGGGACACCGTCGATGAAGGTGACCCGGCGGACGCGTTTGTAGGGGGCGACGCGTTCGGCGACGTACATCATGACCTCTCCCTCGGAGAGGCCGGTGGCGGTGGGCTGGCGGACGACGTAGGCGTGCGGGACCTCGTTGTTGTCCTCGTTGTAGACGCCGATGACGGCCGCGTCGGCGATGCCGGGGTGGGTGAGCAGGAGGGCCTCCAGTTCGGCCGGGGCCACCTGGAAGCCCTTGTACTTGATGAGTTCCTTCACCCGGTCGACGACGAACAGCCAGCCGTCGGCGTCGACATGGCCGACGTCGCCGGTGTGCAGCCAGCCGTCGGTGTCGATCATGGCGGCGGTGGCGTCGGGACGGCCCAGGTAGCCCTTCATCACCTGGGGGCCGCGGATGACGATCTCGCCGGACTCGCCGGCGCCGAGGTCCTTGTCGGGGTCGTCGAGGGAGACGATCCGCATCTCGGTGCCGGCGATGAGCTTGCCTACGGTGCCGGGCGGTGCGTCCGCCATGGCGTCGCGGGGGACGACGTGGGTGCCGGGGGAGAGTTCCGTCATGCCGTAGGCCTGGCCGACCGGGGGCAGCCCGAGGCGCCGGGAGCAGGCGGCGGCGAGTTCGGCGTCGAGGGGCGCGGCGGCGCTGAGGATGTACCGCAGGGACGACAGGTCGTAGTCGGCGACGGCCGGGTGCTTGGCGAGGGCGAGGACGATCGGCGGGGCGACGTAGAGGCCGGTGATGCGGTGGTTCTGGATGGCCGCGAGGAAGCCGTCGAGTTCGAAGCGGGGCAGGACGACGACGGTGGCGCCGAGCCTGAGGGGCGCGTTCATCAGGGCCGTGAGGCCGTAGATGTGGAAGAAGGGCAGGACGGCGAGGATGCGTTCGCCGGGGCCGGACGGCATCACGGGTTCGAGCTGGGCCAGGTTGGTGGCTATCTGGCGGTGGGTGAGCATCACGCCCTTGGGGATGCCGGTGGTCCCGGAGGAGTACGGGAGGGCGGCGACGTCGTCGGCCGGGTCGATGTCGACCACCGGCTCGGGGGCGGTGGAGGCCAGCATGTCGATGAGGGAGCGATGGCCCGGCGCGCTGTCGCAGACGAAGATCTCCTCGACGCCGCCCGCGAGTTCGGACGCCCGGCGCGCGGTCTCCAGGAGCGGGGACACGGTGACGATCCAGCGGGCCGCGGAGTCCTTGAGCTGCTTGGCGAACTCCTCGGCGGTGGCGAGCGGGTGCACGGTCGTGACCGAGGCACCCGCGCGCGTGGCCGCGTAGAACGCCGTCGGGAAGGCGATCGTGTTGGGGCTGTGCAGTGCGAGTACGTCGCCCTTGCGCACGCCCGCCTCGGTGAGCCCGGCGGCGACTCGGCGGTGGAAGCGGTCGAGTTGTCCGTAGGTGAGGGTGGTGCCGTCGACTCCGTCGATCAGGGCGGGCGCGTCACCGTACTCGGCGGCCCGCCCGAGGACCGCCTCGTGGATGGGGAGTTCTACGGGCAGGACGTCTGCGTACTCGCTGCGGAACATGGTTCCTCCAAGGCGGCGGCCTAGTACGACTTGGGCAGGCCCAGGGTCTGGTGGGAGACGTAGTTGAGAATCATCTCCCTGCTCACCGGAGCAATACGAGCCACGCGCGCGGCCGTTATCAATGAGGCGAGCCCGAATTCGCGTGTCAGCCCGTTTCCGCCGAGGGTGTGCACGGCCTGGTCCACGGCCCGGACGCAGGCCTCGCCCGCCGCGTACTTCGCCATGTTGGCCGCCTCGCCCGCGCCGACGTCGTCCCCGGCGTCGTACAGGGCCGCGGCCTTCTGCATCATCAGACGGGCGAGTTCGAGTTCGATGTGCGCCTGGGCGAGGGGGTGGGCGATCGCCTGGTGGGCGCCGATGGGGGCGTTCCAGACCGTGCGGTCGCGCGCGTAGGTGATCGCCTGCGCGAGGGCGTAGCGGCCCATGCCGATCGCGAAGGCGGCGGTCATCACGCGTTCGGGGTTGAGGCCGGCGAAGAGCTGGAGGAGACCGGCGTCCTCGTCGCCGACCAGCGCGCCGGCGGGGAGGCGTACGTCGTCGAGGGTCAGCTCGAACTGCTTCTCCACGGCGTCGAGTTCCATGTCGATCTGCCGGCGGGTGAAGCCCGGGGTGTCCCGGGGGACGATGAACAGACAGGGCTTGAGGCGGCCGGTGCGGGCGTCCTCGGTGCGGCCGACGATAAGGGTGGCGTCCGCTATGTCGACGCCGGAGATGAAGACCTTGCGGCCGGTGAGCAGCCAGTCTCCGGTGTCGTGGTCGCGGCGGGCGGTGGTGGTGATGCGGTGGGAGTTGGAGCCGGCGTCGGGTTCGGTGATGCCGAAGGCCATGGTGCGGGTGCCGTCGGCGAGGCCGGGCAGCCACTCCTGCTTCTGGGCGTCGGTTCCGAAACGGGCGATCACCGTGCCGCAGATGGCCGGGGAGACGACCATCATCAGCAACGGGCAGCCGGCGGCGCCGAGTTCTTCCAGGACGATGGAGAGTTCGGCGATGCCGCCGCCTCCGCCGCCGTATGCCTCCGGCAGGTTGACGCCGAGGTAGCCGAGTTTGGCCGCCTCGGACCAGAGGGCCTCGCGGTCGGCGTTGCGGCCGTGGCGTTTGCCGAGGGCGGCGACCGCTGAGCGGAGCGCCTCTTGTTCTTCGGATTCGACGACGGGCATTCGGACTCCTTCAGGGTGCGGGTTGGTTGTGGCCGGTCGCGCGGTTCCCCGCGCCCCCTCAGGTCGGCTGCACGACCGCGAGCAGGCTGCCGACCGCCACTTGCTGTCCCAGGGTCACCGGCAGGTCCGTGAGCGTCCCCGTGACGGGTGCCGCGATCTTGTGCTGCATCTTCATCGCCTCGAGCCACAGCAGGGGCTCTCCGGCCCGTACGGCGGCTCCCGCGGCCAGTCCGTCGGCCACCTTCACGACCGTCCCCGGCATGGGGGCCAGAAGGGAGCCGGGGGCGTGCTGGGCGGTGGGGTCGGGGAAGCGGGGCAGTGCCCTGAGCGCCGTGGCGTTCACGTACACCTCGTCGCCGTACCGCGCCACCTCGAACTTCCGCCGTACGCCGTCCACTTCGAGTACGACGAGCTCGGGACCGGCGTGCACGACCCGGACCCCGTCGGCTTCCAGGCCGCCCCCGCGCGCGTGCCGGTACCGGACCTCGTGTTCCTCGCCGGCCATCGCGTACCGCTTGGTCTGCGGCTGCGAGGGCAGGTTGCGGAAGCCGCCGAAGCGGGAGGCGGTCAGGGCCTCGGCGAGGGCGGCGGCCAGGGGGGCGTGCGGGTCGGGGGCCGGTTCGGTGAGGGCGGCCAGGTGGCGGTCGTAGAAGCCCGTGGTCATGCGGGCCGCCGTGAACTCCTCGTGGCGCAGGGAGCCGATCAGGAGGTCGCGGTTGGTGGTGGGGCCGTGGATCGTGGCGCGTTCCAGGGCGCCCGCGAGCCTGCGGACCGCCTCCGCGCGCGTGGGGGCGTGGGCGACGGCCTTCGCGAGCATCGCGTCGTAGTGGACGCCGATGGTGTCGCCGTCGCCGTAACCCGTGTCGAGGCGGATGCCGGGGACGGTGAGGCGGTGCAGGGTGCCGGTCTGCGGCGACCAGTCCTGGGCGGGGTCCTCGGCGTAGAGGCGGGCCTCGACGGCGTGGCCACGCGCGCGTGGCGGGTCGCCTTCGAGGGCGTGTCCCTCGGCCACCCGGAGTTGCAGCGCCACCAGGTCGACGTCGAACACGGCCTCGGTGACCGGGTGTTCGACCTGGAGGCGGGTGTTCATCTCCAGGAAGTGCGCCTTGTCGTCCGCGACGAGGAACTCGACCGTGCCCGCGCCGACGTACGAGACGGCGCGCGCGGCGCGCACGGACAGCGCGCGCAACTCCTCTTCGAGCCCCTCGGAGAGTCCGGGCGCCGGCGCCTCCTCGATGACCTTCTGGTGGCGGCGCTGGAGTGAGCAGTCGCGCGTACCCAGCGCCCATACCGTGCCGTGCGCGTCGGCGAGGACCTGCACCTCGACATGGCGCCCGTTCTCGACGTACGGCTCGACGAACACCTCCCCGTCCCCGAAGGCGCTCGCGGCCTCGGCGCGCGCGCCCTCCAGCGCGGCGCTCAGCTCCTCAAGACGGCGCACGATCCTCATCCCGCGCCCCCCGCCGCCCGCGGCCGCCTTCACCAGCACCGGCAGGTCGGCCTCGGTCGCCTCGGCCAGGGGCGCGAGCCCCATCAGCTCCTTGGCGCGGGTCTTGGACGCCATGGCCTCGATGGCGGACGGGGGCGGGCCGATCCACACCAGACCCGCGTCGAGGACCGCCCGCGCGAAGTCGGCGTTCTCGCTCAGGAAGCCGTAACCGGGGTGCACGGCGTCCGCGCCCGCGGCGATCGCCGCCTTCACGATGAGCTCGCCGCGCAGATACGTCTCCGCGGGCGCCGCGCCCGGCAGCCGTACCGCGGTGTCGGCAATGCGCGCGTGGAGCGCGTTCTCGTCGGCGTCGGAGTGCACCGCGACGGTCCGGATGCCCAGCTCACGGCAGGTGCGGAAGATCCGGCAGGCGATCTCGCCGCGGTTGGCGACAAGGACAGAAGTGATCATGGAAGTCACTGGATCCCTCACATCCGGAAGACGCCGAAGCCACCGCGCGCGCCCTCGTAGGGCGCGGTGTGGATGGCCGACAGACACAGGCCGAGGACGGTGCGGGTGTCGCGCGGGTCGATGACGCCGTCGTCGTAGAGCCGCCCCGACAGGAACATGGGCAGAGACTCGGACTCGATCTGCTGCTCCACCATGGCGCGCAGGGCCGCGTCCCCGTCCTCGTCGTACGGCTGCCCCTTCGCGGCCGCCGACTGCCTGGCGACGATCGACAGCACGCCGGCGAGCTGCTGCGGGCCCATGACGGCCGACTTGGCGCTGGGCCAGGCGAACAGGAAGCGGGGGTCGTACGCCCGTCCGCACATGCCGTAGTGACCGGCGCCGTAGGAGGCGCCCATCAGGACGGAGAGGTGCGGGACCTTCGAGTTGGAGACCGCGTTGATCATCATCGCGCCGTGCTTGATGATCCCGCCCTGCTCGTACTCCTTGCCGACCATGTAGCCGGTGGTGTTGTGCAGGAAGAGCAGCGGGATGTCGCGCTGGTTGGCGAGCTGGATGAACTGGGCCGCCTTCTGGGACTCCTCGGAGAACAGCACCCCCCGCGCGTTCGCCAGCACGCCGATCGGATAGCCGTGCAGGGTGGCCCATCCCGTCGCCAGGCTCGCGCCGTACAGCGGCTTGAACTCGTCGAAGTCGGAGGCGTCGACGATCCGGGCGATCACCTCGCGTGGGTCGAAGGGGACCTTCAGATCGCCGGGGACGACGCCGAGGAGCTCTTCGGCGTCGTACTTGGGCGGCTCGGCGAGGCCAGGATCGCCGTACGCCTTGCGGTGGTTGAGGCGGGCGACCACCCGGCGGGCCTGTCGCAGCGCGTCCCGCTCGTCCACGGCGAAGTAGTCCGCGAGCCCGGACACGCGCGCGTGCATCTCCGCGCCGCCCAGGGACTCGTCGTCGCTCTCCTCGCCGGTCGCCATCTTCACCAGGGGCGGACCGCCGAGGAACACCTTCGCGCGTTCCTTGACCATGATCACGTGGTCGGACATGCCGGGGATGTACGCGCCTCCGGCGGTGGAGTTGCCGAAGACGACGGCCACGGTCGGGATCCCGGCGGCGGAGAGCCGTGTGAGGTCGCGGAAGATGGCGCCCCCGGGGATGAAGATCTCCTTCTGGGACGGCAGATCCGCGCCGCCGGACTCCACCAGGCTGATGCAGGGCAGCCGGTTGGCGAGGGCGATGTCGTTGGCCCGCAGGGCCTTCTTCAGCGACCACGGGTTGCTGGCGCCGCCGCGCACGGTCGGGTCGTTGGCGGTGATCAGGCACTCCACGCCCTCGACGACCCCGATGCCGGTGACGAGGGAGGCGCCGACGGTGTGGTCACTGCCCCAGGCGGCCAGCGGCGACAGCTCCAGGAACGGTGTGTCCGGGTCGAGGAGCAGTTCGATGCGTTCCCGCGCGAGCAGCTTGCCGCGCCCCCGGTGGCGTTCGACGTACTTCTCGCCTCCGCCCGCGAGCGCCTTGGCGTGCTCGGCGGTCAGCCGGTCGAGCTTGTCCAGCATCGCCTCACGGTTGGCCCGGTAGTCCGGACCGGCCGTGTCCAGGCCGGAGTCGATGACGGTCACAGCAGGACCTCCGGGATGTCCAGATGACGGGAGCGCAGCCATTCGCCGAGGGCCTTGGCCTGCGGATCGAAACGGTGTTGCGCGGCCACACCCTCACCGAGAAGGCCCTCGACCACGAAGTTGAGGGCACGGAGGTTCGGCAGGACGTGCCGGGTGACGGTCAGGTCGGCCGTCTCCGGAAGCAGTTCGCGCAGCAGGCCGACGCTGAGGGTGTGCGCCAGCCAGCGCCAGGCCTCGTCCGTCCGCACCCAGACGCCGACGTTGGCGTTCCCGCCCTTGTCGCCGCTGCGGGCACCGGCGAGGAGACCGAGCGGGGCGCGACGGGTGGGCCCGGCCGGCAACGGCTCGGGAAGCGGCGGCTCCGGCAGATCGTCGAGTACGAGGGTGTCGTGGGGCGGTGCCACGGGGATCGGGCGCCCGTCATCAAGGACTGCCTTGTGGTCGACGGCACCATGGGAGACGTACACATCCTCGAAGACCCCATAGGGCGAGCCCTTTCCAGGTGGCGCGAGTACATGGAAGCCGGGGTAGCTGGCCAGCGCCAGCTCTACGGCGGCCCCGCTCAGCGCCCGTCCGACGACCCGCTCGTCCGGGTCCCGTACGACGAGTCGCAGCAGCGCGCTCGCCGTCTCCTCGGTCGGGGCGTCGGCCCGGTCGGTCCGGACGAGGTCCCAACGCACCTCAGCGGGACGGGCCTTGGCCTGCCCGAAGGCGTCCTCCAGCTGCTCCCGCACCAGTGCCGCCTTGGCCTCGATGTCGAGGCCGGTGAGGACGAAGGCGACCTCGTTGCGGAAGCCGCCGAGGCGGTTGAGTCCGACCTTGAGGGTGGGGGGCGGGGCCTCGCCTCGGACGCCCTCGACCCGGACGCGGTCGGGGCCGTCCTGGGTGAGGCGGACGGTGTCCAGGCGGGCGGTCACATCCGGGCCGGCGTACCGCGCCCCGCCCGTCTCGTACAACAACTGCGCGGTCACCGTGCCGACGTCGACGAAGCCGCCGGTGCCGGGGTGCTTGGTGATGACACAGCTGCCGTCCTCACGGAGTTCGGCGAAAGGGAAGCCGGGCCGCCGGACATCTCCCGGACCCCGGTTGAAGAAGGCGTAGTTGCCCCCGGTGGCCTGCGCCCCGCACTCCAGCACATGCCCGGCGACGACGGCACCCGCGAGACGGTCGTACTCCCCCGGCTGCCAGCCGAAGTGGGCGGCGGCGGGCCCGGTGACCAGGGCCGCGTCCGTCACCCGCCCGGTGACGACCACGTCCGCGCCGGCCCGCAGACACTCGGCGATCCCGAAGCCGCCGAGGTAGGCGTGGGCGGCGAGGCTGTCGGGATACAGGGCCCTGAGATCGTCGCCCTCGACATGGGCGACGCGAACGGAGAGGCCCAACCGATCCGCCAACGTCCGCACGGCGTCGGCGAGTCCGGCCGGATTGAGCCCGCCGGCATTGGTGACGACCTTGACCCCGCGCTCCTGGGCGAGCCCGAGGCACTCCTCCAACTGCCGCAGAAAGGTGCGGGCGTACCCGCCGGCGGGGTCCTTGAGCCGGTCCCTCCCCAGGATCAGCATGGTCAGCTCGGCGAGGTAGTCGCCGGTGAGGACGTCCAGTTCGCCGCCGGTGAGCATCTCGCGCATGGCGTCGAAACGGTCCCCGTAGAAACCGGAGGCGTTGCCTATGCGCAGGGGTGACGTCATGCGGCGCCCCCCTTCGGCGGACGCCCGCCGCCGGAGGGGCCCGCGAAGGCCTGGGCGATGTCGAGCCAGCGGTCCGCGTCCTCGCCTTCCGCGCGCAGGGCGAGGTCGTCGCGGTGGGCGCGCTGGGTGACCAGGAGACAGAAGTCGAGGGCGGGCCCGGTGACGCGGCCGTCGGCGTCCTCGGGGCCGTAGATCCACAACTCTCCCGAAGGAGCGGTGAGTTCGACGCGGAACTCCTCGAACGGCGGGGTCAGTCCGTTCACCCCGAAGGCGAAGTCGCGGGTGCGGACGCCGAGTCGGGCGATATGGCTCAGGCGGTCGGTGGGGGTACGGGACACCCCCAACGCGTCCGCCACGTCCAGGCCGTGGGCCCAGGTCTCCATGAGGCGGGCGGTGGCCATGGACGCTGTCGACATCGGCGGGCCGTACCAGGGGAAACGGGCGCCGGGGGGTGCGGCGCGGAGGGCTTCCGCCAGGGCGTCGCGACCGGTCCGCCAGTCCGCGAGCAGCTGCTCCGGCGGTCTGGCGGCCCACTCCTCGGCGCCGTTGTCCACGAAGTCCCCTGGCTGGGCCAAGGCCTTCTCCAGCTCCCGGGAGAAGGCGTCCCGGTCGGTCACCGCCAGCAGGGAGGAGTGGTCGGTCCAGGCGAGGTGCGCGATCTGGTGAGCGACGGTCCAGCCGGCCGCGGGCGTGGCCAGCGCCCAGCCCTCCGGGCTCAACTCGGCCACGAGCAGGTCGAGTTCCTCGCTCTCGGCACGCAGGTCGTCGATGACGGGCGTGGGGTCTGCCATGGGGTGAGCATGGCAGGGGGCACATAAACAAGCAAGCGTGCTTGCATTGTTTATGTTTTCCACAACCCCGGGAGCTGTGTGCGGTTGAGTGGCTACGCTTGGTGATCGGAGGTGGTGGGGATGCCGGTAGTGCGTGAAGTGGACCCGAGTGCGTCACCGCTCGACTACTACGGGTACGAGCTGAAGCGGGTGCGGGAGGGTGCGGGCCTCACTCAGAAGGGACTCGGCTCGCTCGTGTTCTGCACGGGTTCGCTGATCGGACAGATCGAGAACGCGGCCAAGGTCCCGCAGCGGGACTTCTCCGAGCGGTTGGACACGGCACTGAGGACGGACGGGGCGTTCTCACGGCTGGTGGGGCTGGTGTTGCGGAGCCAGTTGCCTAGTTGGTTCCAGCCGTTTGCGGAGCTGGAAGCGAAGGCGACCTACCTGTCCACATATCAGTGCCAGTTGATCTACGGCCTCATGCAGACGGAGGAGTACGCACGGGCCGTGATCGGCGTGGAACACACGGACAAGCTGGAGGAGTTGGTGGCGGCCCGCCTGGACCGTCAGCGCATCCTGCACCAGGACGAACCACCGGTGCTGTGGGTGGTGCTGGACGAAGCCGTCCTGTACCGCCAGATCGGCAGCCGCGAGGTCATGCGGAACCAACTCGCCCATCTGCTGGGCATGTTCGGCCGCCCGTGGCTGGAGATCCAGGTGCTGCCGTTCTCGGCGGGTCAGCACACCGGCATGATGGGGTCGTTCACGCTGCTCCGTTTCGCCGACGACCCGGAGGTCCACTACAGCGAGAGCTACGACCAGGGCCACATGACCGCCAATCCGGAGGTGATCAAGGAGCGTTCGGTCGGTTACGCTCGCTTGCAGGCCTCAGCCCTCTCCCCGGGGGACTCGGCAGCCTTGATCGCCCGCGTGATGGAGGAGCGCTATGGAGAGCAACCCGGACGTGACGCGAGTGCAGTGGCGTAAGTCGTCGTACAGCGGAAGCAGCGGCGGGGAGTGCGTGGAGTGCGCGCCCCTCGGCAGCGCGGCCTGGCGTAAGTCCTCGTACAGCGGAAGCAGTGGCGGTGACTGCGTAGAGGTCGCCGACCTCACCCCCCACATAGCCGTCCGCGACTCCAAGCGGCCCGCCCTGGGCACCCTCACCCTCACCCCGAGGGCGTTCACCGCATTCGTGGAGTCGGTCAAGCGCTGACGCTGACGTGCGGGTCGGGGTCCTGGTCCTCTCGGGTTCGAGTGGGCGCGTCGAAGTGGAGCGGGCACGTCTGTTCGCCCAGCAGGGCATGACCGCCGTGCCGCTTCAGTGGTTCGGTGGGCCGGGGCAGTCGCCCGGGATCTGTGAGATCCCGCTGGAGACGTTCACCGACGCCGTCGGCCGTCTCCGTTCGGCCGGCGCGGAGCGCATCGGCATTGTCGGTGTGTCGAAGGGGGCCGAGGCCGCGATGCTCACCGCGGTGCGGGACCCCCGTGTGGACGTCGTTGTCGCGGTGTCGCCCACGGCGTGGGTGTGGTGCAACGTCGGGCCGGGGCGGGACGGTGTCGAGCGGCCGTATCGGTCCTGTTGGACGTGGCGGGGGCGGGCGCTGCCCTTTGTGCCGCTCGATGACTCCTGGGTGCCCGAGGAGACGGAGAGGGACGGGCCGGTGTCCGTCCGCTCCTGGTACGAGCTGAGTGAGCGGACGTTCGCCGGTCGGCTGGCCGCCGCGGCGATTCCCGTGGAGCAGGCGCGCAGCGAGCTGGTGCTGGTCGCGGGTGGGGACGACGCCATGTGGCCGTCGCTCCCCTACGCCGAGCAGCTGGCCGAGCGCCGACGGGCGGCCGGGGCCACGGTCCGTCTGATCAGCCGTCCCGACGCCGGTCACCGGGTCCGCTTCCCCGGCGAGAGCCCGGCGCCTCCGTCCCCGCGCTTCCGCCACGGCGGCACCCCCGAAGCCGACGCCCTGCTGGGAGCCGCCGCCTGGCCGGAGGTGCTCGACGCGCTGTGCGGCGTAAGTTGATCGTGGTGGTGATCAGTTCCAGGCCGCGGACGCGAGAGGAACCCCATGTCCGGTGAGACCCTGTACGAGACCTTGGACGACCGCTTCCTCAGCGGCCGCTGCACCAGCGGCGACCAGCGGCTGGAGGTGCTGTACGACGGGTGCCGTTGGGCCGAGGGGCCGGTGTATGTGCCCGCGTGGCGGCAGGTGGTCTGGAGCGATATTCCGAACGACCGGATCATGCGCTGGGACGAGGCGACCGGGACGGTCGGGGTCTTCCGCCAACCGGCCGGGAACAGCAACGGCAACACCCTCGACCCGCAGGGCCGCCTGGTCAGCTGCGAGCAGGGCAACCGCCGGGTCACCCGCACCGAGCACGACGGCACGGTGACCGTCCTGGCCGAGCGCTTCCAGGGCAAGCGGCTCAACAGCCCGAACGACAGCGTCGTACGGTCCGACGGCACCGTGTGGTTCTCCGACCCCGACTTCGGAATCATCAGCGACTACGAGGGCCACCGCGCCGAGTCCGAGATCGGTGCCTGCAACCTCTACCGCGTCGACCCGGCGACCGGAGAGGTGCACCTCGCCGCCGACGGCCTCGACGGACCGAACGGCGTGATCCTCTCCCCGGACGAGAAGCGGCTGTACGTCTCCGACACCCGCGCCGCCCGTGTCCTCGCCTTCGACGTCCACGCCGACGGCACCCTCACCGGCCGTGAGGTCGCCGCCGAGGCACCCGCCGGCGTCCACTTCGACAACATCCGCCTGGACGACGCGGGCCGCCTGTGGGTCGCAGCCCTCGGCGACGGCGTGCACTGCTACGACCCCGACGGCACCCTCATCGGCCGGCTCCGCGTGCCCGACCGGGCGTCCAACATCACCTTCGGCGGCCCCAAGAACAACCGCCTGTTCATCACCGCCGGCACCACGCTGTACTCGCTGCTGATGTCGGTGACGGGAGTACCCCGCATCTCACGATGACGCGAGGTCGGCGCCCTTCACCTCTCCCGGACTCGCCTTCCGCCGCCCCACCTGTGTCCGCACCGCCCCCATGCTCGCCCCGATGACCAGCGCGATCGCCGCGGCCTGGACGAGGGACAGCGCCTGGCCGAGGATCAGGAAGCCGGCCGTCGCCGCGAGGGCCGGCTCCAGGCTCATCAGGATCGCGAAGGTGGAGGCGGGCAGCCGCCGCAGGGCCAGGAGTTCAAGGGTGTACGGCAGGACGGACGACATGATCGCCACCGCCGAGCCCAGCGCGATCGTCACGGGGTCGGTGAGCTTCGACCCCGACTCGGCGATGCCGAGCGGCAGCATCATCACCGCGCCCACCGCCATCGCCAGCGCCAGCCCGTCCGCCTGCGGGAACCGTCGCCCCGTACGCGCGCTGAACACGATGTACGCCGCCCACATCGCCCCCGCCGCCAGCGCGAAGGCCACTCCGAGCGGGTCGAGGTCACCGAAGCCGCCGCCCCCCAGGAGGAAGACGCCGGTGAGGGCGAGTCCCGCCCAGACGAGGTTGATCGCGCGGCGCGAGGCGAGGACGGAGAGGGTGAGCGGGCCGAGGACCTCCAGGGTGACCGCCGCGCCCAGGGGGATGCGGTCGACCGCCTGGTAGAAGAGGCCGTTCATCGCGCCCATGGTGACGCCGAAGGCGATCACGGTGCCCCAGTCGGTGCGCGAGTGGCCGCGCAGACGGGGACGGCACACCAGCAGCAGCACCACCGCCGACGCCAGGAGGCGGAGGGTGACGACGCCGAGCGCGCCCGCCCTCGGCATCAGGCTCACCGCCAGTGCCGCGCCGAACTGCACCGAGACACCGCCCGCCAGCACCAGACCGACCGGGCCCAGGGAGCCACGGTGGCGCGCTCGCGCGGGTGCGGTGGCGGAGGGTGCCACGGAGGAGGAGGTGGTCTGGGTGGTCACGGGCGGTCCAGGTGCTCGGCTCGGGGTTCGTGGCGCACGGTTCGTTCATCGTGCTGCACTGCCAAGTCCAGAGTAATGGACTCGGTCAGGCGTGTGAACCCGTTATGCAACTGTCCTGAATGCTGGACTCCCGGCCCAGCGCCCGATTCAGGCGCCTGGCCAGGGCTGGTGGGGTTGGTGGGGCTGGTGGTTCTCGTACGACTGTTGCGGTGGTCGGGGCTGCTCGTGCCCAGGCCGCCGCGGTGCCGTACCCCTCGTACATGTAGACCGTCTGCGGCTGCGGTGGCGGCTGCTCCATGTTCACGAACAGCGGCATGCGCAGCTCGCCCGTGTCCATCACCGCGTTGTTCTGGGAGCGGTGGTCTTCGGGCTCCTCCGCGCCCAGGGTCGGTTCGCCCAGGGGCGGTCTTCCTCGGGGCGGAGGTCCCCCAGGGCCTCTGCCAGTACCTCCGCCAGGTGCCGGCCCCGTACCCCGGCCAGTTGTTCCAGCTGGGTGCGGCACGAGAAGCCGTCCGCCAGGACCACCGCGTCCTCGGGTGCCCGGCGCACCGCCGGCAGCAGCTGCTCCTCGGCGCAGGCCGCCGACACCTCGAAGTGCCCTCTCTCGAAGCCGAAGTTGCCCGCCAGGCCGCAGCAGCCGCCCGTCAACTCGCCGGTGAGCCCCGCCGCCTCGCGCAGACGCCGGTCGGGCGCGTCGCCGAGGACCGCGTGCTGGTGGCAGTGGGTCTGGCCGGTGACCGGGCGATCGACGGTGGGGGGTGTCCAGTCGGGGGCGTACTTCTCCAGCGCCTCCGCGAAGGTCACGACCGCCCCGGCGAGGCGCGCCGCGCGCGGATCGTCGTGCAGCAGCTCCGGCAGGTCGGTGCGGAGGGCGGCGGCGCAGCTCGGCTCCAGGACCACGAACGCCGGGACGTGATCGCCCAGTGCGGGGTTCAGGAACAGGTCCAGCAGGTCGAGAGTGCGGCGCAACACCTTGCGGGCGCGGTCGAGTTGGCTGGTGGAGAGGTACGTCAGCCCGCAGCAGACACGGGTGCGGCGCGATGTCAGGGGGTTCGCGCTGAACCCCGCCGACTGCTCGTCGGAAGCGCCCTCCACCTTCCACTTCATCCACGGCGTCTGCATCACCATCAGCCCGGCCGACTCCAGCACCCGCAGGGCCGCCTTGCCTACCTCCGGTGCGAAGTGCTCGGTGAAGGTGTCGGGCCACAGGGCGACGAAGGGCGGGAAGTCGTCGTCGTCCTCAGTGGCCTCGGCCTCGGTGACGTCCTCATCAGTGGCGATGCCGTCCTCGTGATCGTCATCGTCATCGTCCTCGTCCGGGACGCGGAACCAAGGGCGTCCACCCAGTCGGCCCGCCTCCCTCATCTCGGCCAGCATCCGCCGGGTCTGCGCCTTGGTCCTTCTCCACCACCACAGGCTGAACGTCTCCGACGCCACCCGCGGCAGCTCCCGCTCGGGCGCGATCCCACCCAGCCGCTTGGCGAGCGCCGCCAACGGACCGACGGCGGCGAGGAAGTTCACCAGCCCGGCGGTCCGCGTACGCGTCACCCAGCGCAGCCACAGCGGCAGCCACCCCATGCTGTAGTGCGCGGCCGGACGGCGCCGCCCCTCGTAGTGGTGGTGCAGGAACTCCGCCTTGTACGTGGCCATGTCGACCTCGACCGGGCAGTCGGAGCGGCACCCCTTGCAGGACAGGCACAGATCGAGGGCGTCCCGCACCTCGGTGGACCGCCAGCCGTCGGTGACCACCTCGCCCGCGAGCATCTCGTGCAGCAGCCGGGCACGCCCGCGCGTGGAGTGCCGCTCCTCGCCGGTCGCGCGGAACGACGGGCACATGACCGACGCGCCGGCCACCGGTGTCGTACGGCATTTCGCGACCCCCACACAGCGGCGGACCGCCGCCGAGAAGTCGCCGCCGTCGGTCGGATAGCCGAAGACGACGTCGACGGGCTCACGGGGCAGTACGGAGAAGCGGAGGTTCGAGTCCAGGGGCGAAGGGCGCACCAGCATCCCGGGATTGAGGAGGTCGTCCGGGTCCCAGACGGCCTTCGCGCGCTCGAAGAGGGCGACCAGTTCGGGGCCGTACATCTTCGGGAGCAGTTCCGCGCGTGCCTGTCCGTCCCCGTGCTCACCGGAGAGCGAGCCGCCGTGGGCGACGACCAGGTCGGCCAGTTCCTCGGAGAAGCGACGGAAGCGGGCGATGCCCGGCGCGCTGAGCAGGTCGAAGTCGACGCGGATGTGGATACAGCCGTCGCCGAAGTGGCCGTACGGGGTGCCGCGCAGTCCGTGCGAGTTGAGCAGGTGCCTGAACTCCCGCAGATACGGGCCGAGTCGCCGCGGTGGCACCGCGCAGTCCTCCCATCCGGGCCAGGCCTCGGAGCCGTCGGGCATCCGGGTCGCCGTACCGCTGGCGTCCTCCCGGATTCGCCACAGCGCGCGCCGGCCGGCCGGGTCGGTGACGACCAGGGAGTCGAGGACGTCGGCGGCCCGCACGACCGCCTCCGCACGCGCGCGTGCCTCCCCCGCCGAGTCACCGCCCGTCTCCACGAACAGCCAGGCCCCGCCCCTGGGCAGCCCGGCGTCCCCGGACGGGACCAGGTCCGCGGCCATCCCCTCCACGGTCAGCGGCCCGTACGCCAGCAGACCCGCAGCGGCCTCGGCGGCGGCGCTCTCGTCGGTGTACGCCAGCACGGCGAGCGCACGCGCGCGGGGTGCCTCGACAAGTCGTACGACGGCTTCGGTGAGGATCCCGAGTGTGCCCTCCGAGCCGCAGAAGGAGCGGGCGACGTCGGCGCCCCTCTCGGGGAGGAGCGCGTCCAGCGCATAGCCGGAGATACGGCGGGGCAACTCGGGAAAGCCGGTGCGCAGACGGGCCAACTCGCCCTCCACCAGCGGCCGCAGGCCCTCGGGGGCGCCCGCCCAGTCCCTCCCGGGGCGCAGTCGCTCGCCACGCGCGGTGACGACGTCCAGCTCGCGCACGCTGTCCGCCGTCGTGCCCCAGGCCACCGAGTGGGAGCCGCACGAGTTGTTGCCGATCATGCCGCCGAGGGTGCAGCGGCTGTGGGTGGAGGGATCGGGGCCGAAGCGCAGGCCGTGCGGGGCGGCGGCCTCCTGGAGGCGGTCCAGGACCAGGCCGGGCTGGACGACGGCGGTGCGGGCCTCCGGGTCCAGCGAGACCAGGCGGTTCATATGGCGGGTGAAGTCCAGGACCACACCGGTGCCGGTCGCCTGCCCCGCGATGGACGTGCCCCCGCCCCGGGCCACCACCGGCACCCCGTGCTCCCGGCACACCGCCAGTACGGCCGCCACGTCCTCCGCGTCCCTGGGCGCGACCACGCCCAGCGGGACGCGTCGGTAGTTGGACGCGTCCATGGTGACCAACGCCCGGGACGTGACGTCGAACCCGACCTCACCCCGGACGGCCCTGCGCAACTCCGCCTCGAGATCCGTCATGCTCCCAGCATGCATCCCGCCACTGACAGTGACGACTCCTCCGTCCACAACGGTGCGGTGAAGCGGCTGCGGGGTGCCTCCGCGACGGCCGCCGGAATCTGTGAACGGATGCGGAACCTTCCCAATTCGATCACGAACTCCCATATAGTGACGGCCAGTTGAGCAACAGCTGTCTCTTCTCGCCCAGGACCAGGGATCGGGACACGGCTCGCTCAGGCACGGACAAGGACGACCGAGGACCCCTACCGAGGACCGACTCATGACCGCCCCCCTCCAGCCCGGCGAACGTCCCTCCCTGCGCACCCTCGCGCCCGCCCCGCTGCTCACCGCCGTGCTGGCCGCGCTCGCGGTGGCCGGAGCGGTGGCTCGTGTGCCGGACTCGCAGCGGGTCGCGCTGGCGCTCGGCGGGGGTGGCGGGGCGCTCCTGCTGTGCGCGGCCGTCGCGGTGGCCACGCACGCGTACCAGACGGCCCGGATCGCGCGCCGGCGGCTGGAGGCGGTCACCGCGGACACCGGGCGGCTGCTGCAGGACCGGATCCGGCAGAGCGCGGAGTTCGACCAGGAGCGGGTGCGGCTGACCGAGGAACTGACCCGTGAGCGGGCCCGGTCGGCGGCCGAACTGGCCCAGGAGCGGGACCGGTTGACGGCGGGGTTCGCGCAGGAACGGAGTCGTCTGACGGCCGGGTTCGCGGAGGAACGGGACCGGCTGACGGACGATTCGGCGGCGGAACGGGCGCGGCTGACCTCTGAGCTGGCCGAGGAGCGGGCACGTCTCGCCGCCGAGAACCGGCGTCTGGCCGAGCAGGTCCGCCGGGCCGACCACGACCGGGCCACCGCCGTGTCGGCCACCGCCAACGCGGCCGGCCGGATGCAGGCCCTGGCCACCGGGATGCTCGCCGATCTGCGGGCCATGGAGGAGCGGCACGGTGACGAGGACGTCCTCGCCGACCTGCTCCACCTCGACCACCGCACCGCGCAGGCGGGTCGGCTGGCCGACTCCGTCGCGGTGCTCACCGGGGCGCGCTCCGGGCGCCGTTGGGCCCGTCCCATCGCGATGGAGTCGATCCTGCGCGGGGCGATGGGGCGGATCAGCGGGTACCAGCGGGTGCGTGTGCACTCCGCCTGTGAGGCGGCCGTCGCCGGGCACGCCGCAGAAGGCGTGATGCACGCCCTCGCCGAACTCCTCGACAACGCGGCCAATTTCTCGCCGCCGACCGCCGAAGTGCATGTCTACGTCGAGGAGGTGCCGGCCGGCGTCATCGTCTCCGTCGAGGACAGCGGGCTGGTCATGGGAGACGTCCAGCTCCGCCGTGCCGAGAAGGCGGTGGCGGGCGACACGGAGGGCCTCGGCGGCCTCACCGGCACCCGCCTCGGTCTCGCGGTCGTGGGGCGGCTGTCCCGCAAGTACGGCCTGAAGGTGTCCTACCGCCCGTCCGCCCGGGGCGGCACGGGCGTGCTGATGCTGGTCCCACAGGACATCCTGGTGCCGGAACAGGGGTCGCCCCGGGTTCCGGAGGGATTCCCCCTACCGGAGACACCACCAAAGCAGCCGACACCACCCGCTCCAAAGCAGCCGACACCGTCCACTCCATCGAACGACGTGCCGATCAAAACGCCGACCGGGGCACCGCTCGGCCTGTCGGACCGGGTGACGGTCGGACCGTCGGATGGGGTACCGGTCGGGTCCTCGGGCGGTGAGGCGGTCGCGTCCCCGGGCTGGGTGGCGGTCGGGCTGTCGGATGGGGTACCGGTCGGGTCCCCGGGCGGGGAGGCGGTCGGGTCCTCGGGCTGGGTGACGGTCGGGCTGTCGGATGGGGTACCGGTCGGGTCCCCGGGTGGGGAGGCGGTCGGGTCCCCGGGTGGGGAGGCGGGCTCGGTCGTCGCCGATGAGGCGCGGCTGAGGGCCGCCGGGAAGCCACAGGTGTCCTACGACGCCCTCGCCCCTGGCGGGAGGACGGCCGAGAGCACGGCGAGAGACACCGGAACCTGGATAGGCACCGGCACCGGGATCAGCATCGGCGAGGCCTGGGGCAAGGGCGCTGACAAGGGGTCCAGTGCGGCCACTGGCACAGCGGCCCAAACGGGCGAGGACACGGGCGCTGCCGCAGGGGCCGGAGCGAGCACGCCCTCGGGCACAGACGCCGGAGCAGCCACGGGTACAGGGACCGGCCAGGGCGCGAGCACAGGAGTCCGCGAGGGTACGGGCAGAGGGACCGGAGAGCGCGCGGGCAGCGACGCCGGAGCAGGCGCGGTTGCAGGGACCGGAGATGGCACGGGCTCCGGAATCTCCGAGCGCATCGGCACGGGCTCCGGATGGCGCGCGAGCACAGACACCGGAACAGACACAGCCACAAGGACCGGCCAAAACCCAGGCACAGGAATGACCGAACGCACGGGCACAGGAGCCGGGGCCGGTGCAGGCACAGGAGCCGGTGCGGGGGCCGGGGACGGTGCGGGCGCATGGGCCGGGGGACGCGCAGGGTCCGCGGTCGAAGGCTGGGCCGGCGGCGTGAGCGCCGGCACGCCCTTCGACGTCCGGCCTGCCGCCGCCGACGCCCACCACTCCCCCGTCGCCGACCCCGCCCAGGAAACCCTCCCCGGTCACCATGCCCGGGATCGCGGCACCGGCTCTCTCCCCGACGGGCTTCCCAAGCGCCGCCGCGGCCAGGCGCTCGCGGAGGCCGAGTCGGAGCGGGAGCGGGCACGCACGCGTGCCGTCGAGGCCGAGCGGGAACGCATACGCGCGCGTGACGTGGATTTCCCCGACGCCGAGCCGCCGCGCCCCTTCCCCGTCTCCCTGGACGACCCGCTGGCCCGTGCCGCCCGCTTCAGCAGCTTCCGCCGGGCTGTCCGAGGCTCCCTCTCGGACCTGAGCACACCGGCGCCGGCCAGGGACACCGGCGTACCGGACACCCGCGTACGCACACCGGAGCCCGACGCCGACCCACAAGCCACCCGCGTACGCCCCCCGGAGCCCACCACAGGCGTGCACGCCCCCCATCCCAGCGCCCCCGAGCTCACCACCGGCGCGCACGACACCCCCGTACACGCCCCCGAGCCCCAACCCGCAACGCACGCCCCCCACCCCCGCACCCCCGAGCCCACCACCGGCGCGCACGACACCCCCGTACACGCGCCCCAAACCCGCACCCCCGAGCCCACCACCGGCGCGCACGACACCCCCGCAAGCGACAGCACCCCCTCTCACCCGGAAGGCGATGCCACCTCATGACCGGCACCGGTACGAGTACCGCCGACGAGAAGCTCACCTGGCTCATCGAGGGGCTCCTGGAGCGGACCCCGGGGGCGCGGCACGCGCTCGTGTTGTCGCGGGACGGGCTGAAGCTGTGCCGGACGCCCGAGCTGAGCGTCGACCAGGCCGACCAGCTCGCCGCGATCGCCGCCGGGATCCAGTCGCTGTCGCACGGCGCGTCGGTGGAGTTCGGGGACGGCAGCGGGGGTGTCAGGTCGGCGATGACCGAGTTCTACGGCGGGGTGCTGTTCATCGTCGAGGCCGGCGACGGGGCCCATCTGGCCGTCGTGACCGCGGAGGACGCGGACGCCGGGCTGGTCGGGCACAACATGAGCGAGCTCGTGGAGCAGCTCGGCCGGTACCTCAGCGCACAGCCCCGGAACTCATGAGTCGCCCTGGAAGGGACGACTCACCCGACCGCCTCTACACCCTCACCGGTGGCCGCACCCGCTCCGCCCCGGACAGCCCCTTCGACCTGGTGACCCTCGTGGTCGCCGAGTCCGACCCGAGGCCCGGCATGCAGTCGGAGCACGCCACCATCCTGCGGATCGCCCAACTCCCGGTCGCCGTAGTCGAGTTGGCTGCCGAGCTACGGCTTCCCGTCAGTATCACCAAGGTTCTGCTGTCCGACCTCCTCGCGGCGGGCCGTGTCAGCGCCCGCCATCCGAAGAAGGCCGCCGTCATCGATCCCGACGTCCTGGAACAGGTGCTCGTTGGACTCCGCAACCTCTGACGCGCGCACCCCGCTGGGTGCCCTGGCCGACAACGGCCTGAAGATCGTGGTCGTCGGCGGCTTCGGCGTCGGCAAGACCACGCTGGTCCGTTCCGTCAGCGAGATCCGTCCCCTCAGCACCGAGGAGACGATGACCCGCGCCGGCGAGCACATCGACGACATCAGCGAGGTGCGGGAGAAGCGGGCCACCACCGTCGCCTTCGACTTCGGGCGCATCACGCTGGACTCCCGCAATGTGCTGTATCTCTTCGGCGCACCGGGCCAGGAACGCTTCTGGTTCCTCTGGGACCGGCTGTTCGCCGGGACACTGGGCGCCGTCGTCCTCGTGGACACCCGCCGGATCGACGACTCCTGGTACGCCATCGACCGGCTGGAGCAGCGCGGCACGCCGTTCATCGTGGCCTGCAACGACTTCGGCGGCCCGGCCCACACCCCTCAACACGTCCGCGAGGCCCTCGACCTCGACCCGCACATCCCGCTGCTCGACTGCGACGCCCGCTCCCGCGCCTCCGGCAAGCGGGTCCTGATCACCCTGGTCCAGCACGTCAGAAACCGGCACGCCGCCCACATCCCGTCAGTCAAGGAGGAGTTGGCGCTGTGACCGCCGCACCCACCGCCCCCGTACCGCTCGGCGGACCCAGATTCCAGACCGAACCGGCGCAGCTGTACCGGGAGATGCGACGCGAGCACGGTGCGGTGACGCCGGTGCTGCTCGACGGCGACGTACCGGCATGGCTGATCCTCGGCTACCGCGAACTGCACCAGGTCACCGGCGATCCGGTGCTGTTCAGCCGCGACTCGGACCTGTGGAACCAGTGGGACCGCATCCCCGCCGACTGGCCGCTGCTGCCGATGATCGGCCGCCGGCAGCCGTCGATCCTCTACACCGTCGGCGAACGCCACCGCGAGCGCGCCGCGATGATCAGCGACGCTCTGGAGGCCGTCGACCCGTCCGCGCTGCGCGGCTACGCCGAGCGGTTCGCCGACGAGCTGATCGACGCGATCTGCTCCGAGGGCGAGGCGGACCTGGTCACCGACTACGCCATGCTGCTCCCGGTGCGGGTCCTGGCCCGCCTCTACGGCTTCCCGGACGAGCAGGGGCCGGGGCTGGTGGCCGCGCTCAACGACATGGTCGACGGCCGGGAGCGGGCCATCGCCGGCCAGACCCATCTGTCCACGTCCATGGCCCGGTTGGTGGCCGACCGGCAGGCGTACGCCGCCGATGACGTCGTGTCCAGGATGCTCGCGAACACCTCCGGTTTCGGCGACGACGAGATCATCCAGGACCTGATGGTGATGATGGCGGCCGGCCACCAGCCGACCGCCGACTGGATCGGCAACTCCCTCCATCTCATGCTCACCGACGAGCGGTTCGCGGCCTCCCTCTTCGGCGGGCGCAACAGCGTCGCCGACGCCATGAACGAGGTGCTGTGGGAGGACGCGCCCACACAGAACGTCGCCGGTCGCTGGGCGTCCCGCGACACCCAGCTCGGCGGGCGCCGTATCCGCGCAGGCGACCTGCTGCTGCTCGGCCTCCAGGGCGCCAACTCCGACCCCCAGGTCCGTACCGACGGCTCCGCGCTCACCGGCGGCAACAGCGCGCACTTCTCCTTCGGGCACGGCGAGCACAGATGCCCCTTCCCGGCCCAGGAGGTCGCCGAGGTCGTCGCCCGCACGGCCATCGAGGTCGTACTGGACCGCCTCCCCGACATCGACCTGGCCGTCCCGGCCGAGGCCCTGACGCGCCGCCCCTCCCCCTGGCTGCGCGGACTGGCCGAACTGCCCGTCCGGTTCACCCCCGTACCCGCCCTCTGACCGACCCCGGCCCTTCCCCCACACGCGCACTCCGACCGACCCCGGCCCTTGGAGGTACGCCCCTATGACCACGACCGGTATCGAAGAGACCCCCGCGGAAGAAGTCCCCGCGGAAGGGACCCGTATAGCGCTCGACCCCTTCGTCACCGACCTCGACGGCGAGAGCGCCAGGCTCCGGGCGGCCGGTCCGCTGGCCGCCGTGGAACTCCCCGGTGGCGTCCCCGTCTGGGCGGTCACGCACCACGCGGAGGCGAAACAGCTGCTCACCGACCCGCGCCTGGTCAAGGACATCAACGTGTGGGGGGCCTGGCGGCGCGGTGAGATCGCCCCGGACTGGCCGCTGATCGGCCTCGCCAACCCCGGCCGCTCCATGCTCACCGTCGACGGCGCCGATCACCGCCGTATGCGCACGCTGGTCGCCCAGGCGCTCACCCCGCGCCGGGTGGAGGCGATGCGGGCCCGGATCGCCGAGCTGACCGAGGGCCTGCTCGACCGTCTCGCGGCCGACGCGGCCGACGCCGCCGACGGTGTCGTAGACCTGAAGGCGTCCTTCGCGTACCCCCTCCCGATGTACGTCATCGCCGACCTCATGGGCATCGACGAGGCGCGGCTGCCGCGGCTCAAGGAGCTCTTCGAGAAGTTCTTCTCGACGCAGACCCCGCCCGCCGAGGTCGTCGCCACCCTCACCGAGCTGGCCGGGATCATGGCGGACACGGTCGAGGCCAAGCGCGCCGCGCCCGGCGACGACCTCACCTCGGCCCTGATCCTGGCCTCCGAGGACGGTGACCACCTCACCGACGAGGAGATCGTCTCCACGCTCCAGCTGATGGTCGCGGCCGGCCATGAGACGACGATCTCGCTCATCGTCAACGCGGTGGTCCAGCTGTCACTCCACCCCGGGCAGCGCGCCCTGGTGCTGTCCGGGGAGGCGGACTGGTCGGCGGTCGTGGAGGAGACCCTCCGCCACTCCACGCCCACCTCCCACGTCCTGATCCGCTTCGCGACGGAGGACGTCCGGGTCGGCGACACGGTGCTCCCGGCGGGCGACGCGCTGATCGTGTCGTACGCCGCCATCGGCCGCGACGAGCGGGCCCACGGCCCGACGGCCGCCGACTTCGACATCACCCGCGCCTCCGCCAACCGCCACATCTCCTTCGGCCACGGCCCCCATGTCTGCCCCGGCGCGGCCCTCTCCCGCCTGGAGGCGGCGGTCGCCCTCCCGGCCCTCTACGCCCGCTTCCCCGACCTCGACCTGGCGGTCCCGGCGGCAGAGCTCCGCAACAAGCCGGTGGTCACGCAGAACGACCTGTTCGAGCTGCCGGTGCGGCCGACCAGGGCGTAGATCACCGCATGTCCACGGGCCGGAGATCCCGTCTCATCGAACGGACACGTTTCCGTCCGGTTTCGCCGAGGAGATACGCTCCGGCTCGTGGCTGAGATCCAGATTCCCGCTGACATCAAGCCCGCCGACGGTCGATTCGGCGCGGGCCCCTCCAAGGTGCGGACGGAAGCGCTGGACGCGCTGGCCGCCACCGGTACCTCTCTCCTCGGCACCTCCCACCGCCAGGCTCCGGTGAAGAACCTG
The DNA here is from genome assembly GCF_040605395.1 of Streptomyces sp. NPDC005648. NCBI lineage: Bacteria > Bacillati > Actinomycetota > Actinomycetes > Kitasatosporales > Streptomycetaceae > Streptomyces > Streptomyces sp. NPDC005648. Next base: position 29,735 of record NZ_JBEXCS010000044.1, read on the forward strand.
GTGGGCAAGGTGCGCGAGGGCATCTCCGAGCTGTTCTCGCTCCCCGAGGGCTACGAGGTCGTCCTCGGCAACGGCGGCTCGACGGCCTTCTGGGACGTCGCGACCCACGGTCTGATCGAGAACAGGTCCCAGCACCTCAACTTCGGCGAGTTCAGCTCGAAGTTCGCCAAGGCCGCCAAGCTCGCCCCGTGGCTGGCCGAGCCGGACGTCATCGTCTCCGACCCGGGCACGCACCCCGAGCCGGTCGCGCAGGAGGGCGTCGACGTCTACGCCCTCACCCACAACGAGACCTCCACCGGAGTCGCCGCGCCGATCAAGCGCGTGGCCGGCGCCGACGAGGGCGCGCTGGTGCTGGTGGACGCCACGAGCGGCGCCGGCGGTCTGCCCGTCGACATCGCCGAGACCGACGTCTACTACTTCGCCCCGCAGAAGTCCTTCGCTTCCGACGGCGGCCTGTGGATCGGTGTCTTCTCCCCGGCCGCGATCGAGCGCGCCGAGCGTATCCACGCGTCCGGCCGCCACGTCCCGGAGTTCTTCTCCCTCCCGACGGCGATCGACAACTCCCGCAAGAACCAGACGTACAACACCCCGGCCCTCGCCACCCTCTTCCTGCTCAACCAGCAGCTGGAGTGGCTCAACGGCCAGGGCGGCCTGGACTGGTCGGTCCGCCGCACGGCGACCTCCGCCCGCACGCTCTACGGCTGGGCCGAGGACAGCAAGTACGCCAACCCGTTCGTCACCGACCCCGCCAAGCGCTCGGCGGTCATCGGCACGATCGACTTCACCGACGAGGTCGACGCGGCCGCCGTGGCCAAGGTGCTGCGCGCCAACGGCATCGTCGACACCGAGCCGTACCGCAAGCTCGGCCGCAACCAGCTGCGGGTCGCGATGTTCCCGGCGATCGACCCGGCGGACGTCGAGGCGCTGACGAAGTGCGTCGACCATGTGATCGAGAAGCTGTAACTCCCTGGTCCACCGGGACAGTTGTGCAGCATGTTGCAGGGCCCTGTCGGTGACAGGGCCCTGTGCGTTGGGTACGGCCGTGGCATGAACAGACCGATACCGGGCACCGTGCAGGTCGCCGTGCGCCACATCCTCAGTGACAGGACGACCGGCTTTTTGACCAGGACCCGCAGGATCACCTGGCGGGACAGCGTCTACCGGGTGCGCCGGCCGGCGTCCGGCAAGCACACCGTCGAGCTGACCTGCCCGGAGTGCGAGGCGTCCCTGCTGGCCGAGGTGCGCGACGAGGCCCGGACCCGAAGGACCGCGGCCATCCTGCTGGTGCTGGCCGCCGTGTCCGTGGTCGTGCTCCTCCTGGCGTTCGGCTACGCCGTCCACGAGGGCGGGAAGACCCTCCCCGAGGGGCAGTCCCTGCCCACCCTGTTCCCCGTCAGTGTCGTCTCGGTGTTCGTCGCCTTCGTCGCCGCTCCGGTGCTCTACCTCCGGGGCCGCCGCTACAACGGCGTCAGCATGCTCGACGCCCCCAAGCCACGCCGACTGCACGGGCTGATCCCGGTGCGCGGCTGACCGAGCGGCCCCGCGTTCACCCCTACGGCACCAGGACGAGCTTCCCGGTGGTCCGCCTCTCCTCGATCGCCCGGTGCGCGGCGGCGGCCTCCGCCAGCGGATAGGTGCGTTCCACGGTCACCCGGAGCCGGCCCGACTCGATACGGTCGGTGATCGGCTCCAGGGTCCGCCCGGAAGGCTCGGCGGTCACCCACGCGTACCGCAACCCGCGTGCGGCGGCCTGCTGTTCGTCCGTCCCGGGGTCGATCGACGCGCCGACGAGCAGCCCGCCGGGCCGCAGCACGTCGAGCGAGCGGGCCCCGTAGGCACCGCCGACGAGATCAAGCACGACGTCCACCGGCGCCACGGCGCTTCGGAAGTCGACGGCGGTGTAGTCGATCAGCTCATCGGCGCCGAGGTCCCGCAGATACCCGTGCTTGGCAGGGCGGGCGGTACCGATCACATGGGCGCCGAGTTCCTTGGCGAGCTGGACGGCGACATGGCCGACGCCGCCGGCCGCCGCGTGGATCAACACCCGGTCGCCGGGCTGGACTTGTGCGAGCCCGGCAAGCGCCTGCCAAGCGGTGATGGCCACGAGCGGCACGGCCCCGGCCTCCGCGAGGCCGAGGTTCTTCGGCTTGAGCGCCAGTGCGTCGGCGGCTACGGCGGTGTACTCGGCGTACGCGCCGCGCGGCCCGAGGCCCAGCATGCCGTACACCTCGTCCCCCGGCGCGAACCGCGCCACCCCCTCGCCCACCCGCTCGACGACACCGGCGACGTCATTGCCCGGCGTCCAGGGCAACGACACCAACTCCGGTACCCGCCCGGCCCGCAGGACGGCATCCCCGGGATTGACCCCGGCACCGCCCACCCGCACCAGCACCTCTCCCGGCCCGGGGGACGGCACGTCGGTCTCGACCCGGCGCAGAACCTCCGGCCCGCCGAACTCGGTCTGGACGACAGCGTGCATACGACTGCGGGTGGACATGGGAACTCCTCGTCGCCGGATCAGGACATCCCCATGCTCACTTGCCCGATGACCCCACGGAAGAAGGCACTTGTCTGATATCGAGGTTCCTCGTGGATACCGGCTTCGACCTCAGAGAACACGGCGGCGTGAACGTCTTCCTCCGCGACTGCCCGACCCGTGCCGTCTTGGAGGTGATCGCGAGCAAGTGGACGATGCTGGTGCTGGTGGCCCTGGAGAACGGCCGCCCCATGCGCTTCGCCGAACTACGCCGCCGCCTGGACGGCGTAACCCCGAAGGTCCTCACCCAGACCCTCCGCACCCTGGAACGCGAAGGCCTACTGAACCGCACCCTGTACCCGACCGTCCCACCCCGCGTGGAGTATCAACTCACCGATCTCGGACGAGAGCTGGGCGCACTCCTTCAGACCATCACCGACTGGTCCCAGACCAACATCACCGCGATCCAGTCGGCCCGCGAGGAGTTCGACGAACGGACAGAGCGGGATGAGGTGGAACCGGTGCGGCGATGAAGGGGCGCCCCGCGAACTCTCCAGTGTTCACGGCCGGGCGACCATGCGACGGAACGTGATCGAGCGAACACGCGAAACGCGTGCGGATGACCGCATGATCAGCCGTACGGGCTAACCCGCCGTCGGCGATCGGCGGCGGAGCCGTCACCCCGCCGAGCAGCTCACGCCAGGCGCCCCGCCCCCGCCCGGCGCGCCGCCGAAGCCGAAGCTTGTCGAACCTCCGGTCGGCACAGTCCCGTTGTGCGAGGCGTTCACCGCCGTGACCGTCCCGCCGCTCTGGGTGTACGACGCGTTCCACATCGAGGTGACCTGCTGCGAGCCGCTCCAGGTCCACGTCACCTTCCATGAACTGATGGCGGTGGTACCGGTGTTGGTCACCTTCACCTCCGCGTTGAAGCCGCTCCCCCAGTCGCTGCTCACGGTGTACGCGGCCGAGCAGGCGGCCGTGCCTCCCCCGCCGCCCCCGCCTCCGCCACCGGTGCCGCCACCGGTGCCCGGAAACAGCGGTGCCTTCACGCTCGCCAGATAGCCGTCCTTCACGGTGTCCACCGTCACCCAGTCGTCCTTCAGAATCCCGCCCGTGTCACCGGAGTTGGGATTCCACGACCAGAACGTCCACTGGAAGGAGTCCGCCCCGTACGTCGCCGTCGGCCGCAGGTAACTCACCAGTGCCGCCAGCCACTTCTGGTCGGTCGTGGACGCCAGCGTCGTGCCGAACTCGCCCACCCACACCGGAGCGATGTTCTGCTTGAAGATGTAGCCCCAGTACTTGTCCCAGACGCCCGGCATGTTCGCGGGGAAGGACGGATCGCTGAACCACGGCTGCTGGGCGACGCTGGTGGCGTAGTCATGCGCGGAGTACACGATCCGGTTCGCCACGTCCAACTGCACCGGATACTGGGCGACTCCCATCAGATTGCCGCCCCACCACCCCGACACCCCACCGTACGTCTGCACGCCCTCGACGAAGACCAGCAGGTCGGGGTTGACCGACAGCACCGCGTTCCCGGCCCGCTGAGCCGCGAGCCGCCAGTCGGTCGCCGCGTCCCCACATCCCCAACAGGCGGGATCGTGCGGCTCGTTGTGCAGATCGATGCCCACGACGGTGTCCTGGCCCTTGTAACGGGCCGCGAGGGCCTTCAGATCGGCGATCCACGTCGACTCCGGCACCGAGGCCGTGTACCAGAGCGCCGACTGGCCGCCCGCGTCCGGTCGGTGCCGGTCGAGGATGACCTTGAGCCCGTCCTGACCGGCGTACGCCACGATCCTGTCCATGACCTGGAGGGAGTCGAGGCCCTGCAGATCGGCGTTCTTGCCGCCGCTGAAGTCGATGCTGTTGGGGACGGTGGCGGACTTGAAGATGTCGTCGCTGTACGGCAGCCGGATGGTGTTGTAGCCGAGCGACCTCATCTGGTCGATCATGCTCTTGTAGTCGCGCGACCAGAGGCCGTGGACGACGTGGTTCCCGGTCTCGAAGCCGAACCAGTTGATCCCGGCGATCCGGACCGGCTGCCCGGCCGCGTCCAGGATCTGCCGGCCGCTGGTGTGCCAGTACCCGGCGCCGGGCGCCTCGGCTGCCTCCGCCGTACGCACACCGACACCGACACCGACACCGACACCGACACCGCCCAACGGCAGCAGAACCGCCGCGGCAACAGCACACAGCACTCTTCGCAGGCTGCGGAACATGTCGCTGCTTCCTCTCGGGAGGCGCGGGCCCGGAACAAGTGGGAGCGCTCCCACAACTCCACGCACCCACCAGGAAACAGACACGCCATGGTCACGTCAATAGGATGGACATGCCCGCACGGGACAAGGCGGCGCCGGCCGGTCGCCGACCCCGCTAGGCGCTGTTTCTCGGATCACGTGCGGAGCCAAATGATGAGTGCTGCGAGGGTGACTGTGCCGAGGTAGGTGTAGGCCCGTTTGTCGTAGCGCGTGGCGACGGCGCGGAAGCCTTTGAGGCGATTGATGGCACGCTCAACTGTGTTGCGCTTCTTGTAGCGTTCGCGGTCGAAGCTGGTGGGACGGCCGCCCTGGGAACCGCGGTTGCGTCGGTGTCTGCGTTGGTCGAGCCGTTCGGGGATGGTGTGCGATATGCCGCGCCTTCGCAGGTAGCGGCGGTTTTCGCGGGACGTGTAGGCCTTGTCGGCCAGGACATGGTCGGGTCGGCTGCGAGGTCGGCCGACGCCGCTGCGGGGCACCGACACCTGCTGCAGGACAGGCTGCAGTTGGGGGCCGTCACCGTAGTGTCCGGGTGTCAGGAGGAGGGCGAGGGGCCGGCATCGTCCGTCGGCTGCGAGGTGGATCTTGGTGGTGAAGCCGCCGCGGGAGCGTCCCAGGCACTCGCCGATTGGACCACCTCCTCCAGCCGGACGGCCAGTTTCCGAAGAACCGGATCGACCTGGTTCGTCCGCGGAAGGGCCCCCCTTTGAGGGCCCGCGGCGGGCGGTGCTTTCCTCGCGCCGGCGGCGTGCTGGTGAGCCCGCACCGCCGTGGAGTCCACGGACACCTCCCAGTCGATGTGGCCCGCGGCGTCCTCGGCGGTCTGCACTTTCGACAGCAGCATCTGCCAGGTACCGTCCGCTGACCAGCGGCGATGGCGTTTGTAGACGGTCTCCCACGGCCCGAATCGCTCCGGCAGATCCCGCCACTGCACCCCCGTGCGGACCCGGTAGAGCACACCGTTGATCACCCGTCGGTGATCGCTCCACCGGCCCCCACGTGCACCACCGCGAGGTAAGAACGACTCCAGTCGATCCCACTCCGCATTCGTCAGATCTCCGCGTCCCATGGAGTCAGCCTGCCCTCAACACCCCACCCAGGGAGGGAGATCCGAGAAACAGCGCCTAGTGTCGGTGCGGTGAACGCAGACGATGTGAACCGGCGCTGGACACAGTCCATGCCGGAGGCCTACGAACGCCACCTGGTGCCGGTCCTCTTCCAGCCGTTCGCCGAGGACCTGGCCGCCAGGGCGGCGGCGCTGCGGCCCCGCACCGTACTGGAACTCGCCGCCGGCACGGGCGTGTTGACCTCCGCCCTGCTCACCGCGGTGCCGACGGCCTCGGTGGTGGCCACCGACCTGAACGAGACGATGGTCGCCGCCGGATCGGCGCGGGAGCCACGCGCGGACTGGCGGCAGGCGGACGCCCAGCGACTGCCCTTCGAGGACGGCGGTTTCGACCTCGTTCTGTGCCAGTTCGGCGTGATGTTCTTCCCCGACAGGCCCGCCGCCTACGCCGAGGTGTCCCGGGTACTGGCCCCCCAGGGGCGGTTCCTGTTCAACAGCTGGGGCCCGCTTGCCTCGCACGGCTTCGACGCAGCCTTCCAGGCCGCCCTGGAGGAGTCCATGCCCGGCGGGGCGCCGGCCTTCCTGAAGGACGTGCCCCACGGCTACACCGATCCCGCCCAGGTCGCCGCGGATGTCGAGGCCGCCGGTCTGACCCTGGCCACCGTCCAGGAGCTCACGCTCGACGGTGTCGCGGAGTCGGCCGCCTCCGTCGCCACCGGCTTCCTCACCGGCACACCGGTGAGCGCCGCCGTGCACGACCGGGAGGATGCGCGGGCCGTCCGAGCCGCCGTCACGCAGAAGATGACGGACCGCCTCGGCACCGGCCCGGTGACGGCACCGATGACCGCGACCGTCTACACCGCGCATCACCCGGCATGACTCAGGTGGACGAGCGCAGGACGAGAAGGCTGATCTCGCTCGGGGCGAAGATCCGGAACGGTGGCCCCCAGTAGCCGGCACCGCGGCTGGTGTAGAGCTGCGTCCGCTCGCCATGGCGGCTGAGACCCTGCACCACGGGCTGGTCGAGGCGTACGAGGTAGTGGAAGGGCCAGATCTGCCCGCCGTGTGTGTGGCCCGAGATCTGGAGGTCGACCCCGGCGGCCACGGCCTGGGACACCTGCTGGGGCTGGTGGGCGACCAGCAGGACCGGCAGGGCGGGATCGGCGCCGGTGAGGGCGGCGGGCAGATCGGCGTGGTGTCCGGCCAGTCCGGAAGAGGCGGCGGTACGGTCGTCCACTCCCGCCAGCACGAGCCGGTCGCCGCCGCGTTCGACGACGAGGTGACGGTTGTGCAGCGACTCCCAGCCGAGCCCGGCCATGTGGTCGAGCCAGCCCTGGGCCTCCCCGAAGTACTCGTGGTTGCCGGTGACGTAGATCTTCGCCAGGCCGGACCGGATGGTGGCCAGGGGCGCGACCTGCTCGCGGCGCTGGGCGATCGTGCCGTCGGCGATGTCACCCGCGTGGCAGACCACGTCGGGCGCCAGGGCGTTGACGGCGTCCGCGACCCGCGCCGACCACCGGGTCCGGTCGATCGGCCCGTAGTGGGTGTCGGTCAGGACGACCACGCGGGTGCCGTCGAGCCCGGGGCCCAGCCGGGGGAGTGCGATCTCGACCTCCCGGATCCGGGGCAGCCGCATCGCCTCCGTCCAGCCCCACGCCAGGAGCACCACGGCGACTGCCGTCACCGCGACGGACACCGCCCTGGCCGGTGTCCGGCCTCCCGCCCCCGCGGCGACCATGACGAGTCGCAGCACGCCTCCCAGGGCCGACCAGGCGAAGAGCACCCAGATGACACCGAGGATGGTGTCGCCCGTACGAGCCGCCCAGTCCAGCCGCCGACGGCCGTGCCCCAGCGCCATCAGCGCCGGGAACGCGAGCAGCGCGGCCCCGAACAGGACACCGCCGCCCAGCACGACCGGGAACGGCCAGTGAGCGCCGGACGCCAGTAGTACCCACCAGGGCAGGAGGAACAACAGCAGCAGCACCGCGAGGACGACGAACCCGCCGATCCACCGGCGCGCGGTGGTCGCGGATTCCCGCGCCCCGGGTTCCGCGGGCGAGGCCGGTGTCGCGAGGACCGGTATCTCCTGTGCTGCGGCCTGCGCCGGCTGATCGTCGAGCACCTTCTGTACCCCGCATCCACTCCCGAAAAGCTGACCGCTCCATCCTCGCACCGCGGCCGCCGAAGACGGCAGCGACCGCGCTGTCTACAACACAATCAGAATGAATAGTGCGTAAGACGCATATTCCATGCGTTTCAAGTGATACAGTTAGCTGTATGAGTATGGGTCTGGACGAGCGGGTGCGGTCAGCGGTGGCGGCGCTGCTGCATGCGGCGGGTGAGTCGCAGACCGTCCTCGCCGCCGCGCTCGGGGTGAGCCAGGCCCAGGTGAGCCGTCGTCAGTCCGGTACCGCGGCCTGGAGTCTGGCCGACTGCGAGGCCGTCGCCGCGCACTATGGCATCGACGTCCTGGAACTGCTGGCAGGACCCACCCGCGCGACGGAAGCACTTCCGGCCGCACGCCGTCGTGTCCCCGGGCGGCAGGCCGGTACCCCACGTCCCGCAGTCGTCGAGGGAAGCGTGTGATGACGGACTTCGGTGCGATCGACGCCCTGCTGGCCGGCGCCAAGAAGGAGGTGCCGCTGCCCCCCACCGAGGAGCGGCGCACCCTGCGCGAGGAGCTGAACCTTTCGCGCGGTCAACTGGCCCGGGCCCTGGGGGTGAGCCCCTCCACCGTCGGGGGCTGGGAGTCCGGACGCGACCCCGGTGGGGAAGTGCGGGAGAAATACGCCTATTTCCTCGACAAGGCGAAGGCGAAACTGGCCGCCGAAGCAGCGGAGACGGCCGAGGGCGTTCCGCACGAGGAGCCGCAGGACGAGGAGCCGCAGGACGAGGCGGCCGCGGACGCCGAGGCGGCAGCCGACCCGGACGACGACGTCGATGTGCTCGCCACGCCCGAGCCGTGCGTCCTGTGCGGGCAGCCCGCCGGTCACCAGGTCGCGGGGTTCCCCCAGCATCTGGACCCCGCCGAGTGCCAGGCCGCCGAGTCCGCGCACCCGAGCGAATCCGTGGCCCCGACGAGTCACCCCGTGGCCCCGGCGCGCGAGTCCGGGGTCCAGGAGAAGTCGGCTCCGCGCCCGCGCCCTGGGAGCGCGCGATCCTCCGCTGGGCCTGGGCGGGCGGAACCGGGTGTGCGTGTCGTGCCCGTAGGCCGTCGTGTGCGGACCGCCGACACCCCGGACCTGATCGGCTCCGCCGTGACGGCCGCGCTCGACGAGCACTCCGGCGACCTGGAAGCGGCGACGAAGGCGCTGGTGAAGCGGGCGATCCCGGATGCGATGGCGCTGCTGGACCACAGCCGCAAGGGCGGTCGCTACGACATCGTCGCCCACCCGTGGCTGCCCGAGGTGCTGCGCAAGCAGTCCGCACGCGGCGCGGACCAGATCTGGGAAGCCCGTCCGAAGTGGACGCGCGCCGAACTGCCGTCCGGGGAGCACGAGATCGCCGCGCTCGATGTCAACGGCGCCTATCTGAGCGCCTTGAAGACCCATCTACCGCTGGGCCAGCTGGAGCACTCCACCGGCGACCATCACAACCCGCGCCGCGCCGGCGTCCACCTGGTCACCCCGCCCGACTGGGACCACGACGCCGTACTGCCCAACCCGATCGGCTCCCGGGACGAGCCGGGCCCGCTGTGGGTGACCGAGCCGACCCTGCGCCTGCTGCTCAGGATCTCGGGGCCCAAGTACGGGTTGTGCGACCCGCCGGTGATCCACGAGTCATGGACCTCAGGTGCCACCGAGGGGCTGCTGGAGAAGTTCCGCGTCGCCCTGAAGGACGCCCGGGACCGGGCGATCGCCGAAGACGACGAGGTGACCCTGGAGTACGTCAAGGCGATGTACTCGAAGTTCGTCTCGACGCTGGGGGAGTCGAACTACAACCGGGAGCTCTACCGCACCGACTGGATGCACCTCATCCGCTCGCAGGCGTTCGCGAACCTGTGGTGGAAGGCCCACCGTGCCTACGACGAGGGCCTGATGGTGGTGCGCGCGATGGGCACCGACGAACTGCACGTCATCGGCGACTGGCGCGCGGTCTTCCCGGAGGGCCGCGGTGTCGCGGAAGTGAAGCTCAAGGACGTCTACACTGTCGGTTCTCATTGATCGAAGAGCGAAGAGCGAGGGGTCGAGGGTGCCGGAGAGGAACATCGATTTCGGCAGATTCGGGGCACGCGGTCTCAAGGGACATGAGGCCGCCGCCCGCCAGCTCGACGCGCTCGCCAACTTCGTCTCCACCCCGGTCACCCAGCGGCGCGGGCTCCTCGCGCGGCTGCACTACCTCACCCGTACCGAACACGCCCGCGAAGCGGCCCGCGAGGCGGGCCTCAGCGTCACCGCCCGCACACTCAACGCCTGGCTGAACGGCGAACGCAACCCGTCGAAGAAGAACCTGCGGGCCATCGAGACCGCGTACCGCGCGGTGCGCCGCCACAACGTGGCCCGGTACCTGACGGCGCGCCTCAACCGTGAAGGACGCGGTACACGCGTCGAGTTCCACCCGCTCAACCAGTCCCAGGTGCCCCGCCCGCACCAGCGCGCCCTGTCGTTCCGCACGCTCAACGTGCGTCACTGGGACCGGATCGTCGAGGCATGGGCCCGTGACGACGACGACGCCCTGGACGACGCCTGGGTCAACGACGTGGCGGTGGACCTCGGTTCCGAGTGGGGCCAGTACGAATACGTCACCAATGTGGGGTTCGCGGCCTGATGACCGTACGTGACGTCCATGCGGCAAGGCATGGACGTCACGTGTGACGGCGACCGGACCGCGCCGAAGGTCAGCCGGTCGGCAGCGACCGGGTGTGTTCGATGCGTACGGCGTCCAGCTGCCGCGGGTTGAGGCCCAGCAGCCGCAGGATCGTCGGCGCGATCTGGGTGGTGTGCACCGGGGCGTCGACCCGCACGTCGTGCGGGGTGGCGGCGCCGTAGACGACCAGCGGCACGTCGAGGTCGTCGGCGTGTGCTCCGCCGTGCTCGGCGATCTTGCCCTTGCCGCCGGTGTAGACCACGCCGTACTGGCTGATGCCGAACAGGTCGGGGACGCGCGAGTCGCCGGGCCGGACGTGGAAGTAGCGGGCGGCCGCCGCGCCGGCGTACACGGTCTTGAGGCCGCTCGCCGTGAACGGCTTGGCGGCGCCGTCGATGCCGGTGCCGGTGCCGGACCGGGCGAGCAGGTAGCTCCTGGCGAAATCGGCCGCGGCCTGGGAACGGTCGTTGAGCCACAGCAGCATGGCGTCGTCGTCCACGGCGTGGGCGACCAGGTCGGCGGCGCCCGGATGGGCCGCCTTCCAGGCGGCGTTGAGGCCGTCGAGCAGCGGCCCGTCGTCGATACGGGTCAGCGCCTTGGGCTCGGTGGGGGACTGGCCGTGCTTGGAGGACAGGATGACGGTCGTGTCGGCGTCGAGGCCCCGCTTGTGGATCTCGGAGAGGAACGCCCCGACCTCCTGGTCGACGAAGCCGAGGTTCTTCACCAGCAGCGGTCCGGGTACTCCGGCCGTGGTGTAACCGCCCGTCAGGCCGTCGGAGACAGGCAGCTTCTGGGCGGTGGACACGGACTGGAAGTTCATTCCGAAGACCGCCGGGACGCCCGTGCGGTGGGCGCCGCTGTGGTCGTAGCCGTCGATCTCGTGGAGAACGGCCTTCACCTTGTACGTGTCGTACTGCTCGGTCGCCGCGTTGTCCTTCGTCCAGTCCTGGCCTGCCGGGTAGCCGATGGCCTGGCTGTTGATCTCAGGGGCGAACAGGTCCTGGATGCCGTCGCCCGACGGCCCGTCGAGGATCTCGTAGGCGACATGCTTGTCCGACCACGCGGTGCGCAGCCCGGCCTTGCGGGCGACGTTGAAGACCGTGTTCACCTTGAGGTAGGAGTGCGGGTAGACCGGCTTGCAGGTCTTCGGGTCGACGGGCAGCTTCGCCGGGTTGATGAGACGGGCGGCGTCCCCGGTCATGTTCAGGATGCTGCCCGGCAGGCCGGACAGGCCCTGGCCCGCGTCGAGGGAGTTCTGGTCCCGGTCGAGGTCCTCGGTGAGGTCGACCTCGACGCCCGGCTCGACCCCGGCACAGTGAGTGGTGCCGGCAGGGAGAAGGCCGTTGCTGTAGGTGTCGTCGTAGTACACGCCCGTGACGCCCGGGTCCCCGCCGGTCAACTGGCCCACCATGCCGGGGAAGGAGTCGGAGGGGACGGTGGTTCTCGCGTGGGTGTACTCCACTCCGCCGCCGGCCAGCCGGGCGAGCGCGGAGTGCGGGTGCCGGGCCACGTACCAGGCCAGGTCGGACTGGTGCAGACCGTCGACCGACAGCAGCAGGACATGCCGTGATCGAGGCGCGGGGGAGGCCGGTACGGGGTCGGCGGCCATGGCCGTAAGACCGCCGACGGCGGCGAGCGCGGCGGCGGTCGCCGCGACGGGACGGAGCGGGTGTCGCAACACGGTGACTCTCCTCGGGCTGTGCGGAGCTGGTGACCTCGCGGGTCACGCACCGACATTCGAGAGGGAGAACGTGTACGGAACCGGACGTGCGTGCCGGATTCTGCCAAAGAACGTCATGTCGGCATGCAAAGCCCGCGGACTAGGGTTTGCGGGCGAGCGCGGCGGCGATGAGGTGCTCCCAGACGGTGAGTTCGTGTTCTCGGCCCGTGCCCCACACACTGTCCGTCTCGTCGGGCTGCCACAGAGGCGCGGCGACGATGCCCGGGTCGAGGATCTCCAGGCCGTCGAGCAGGGCGGCGAGTTCCTCGTCGGTGCGCCAGCGGCCGCGGCCGAAGGTCTGCTGGAGGACCTTCTCGGCCTCCACCGTCTGCGGGTTGTTGCCGGAGCGGAAGTGGCTGAGGAAGAAGTGGCTGCCGGAGGGCACCTGGTCACGCCAGTAGCGGACGATGCCGGCCGGGTCCTCGTCGTCGTTGACGTGATGGAGGATCGCGCTGAAGATGACGGCGACGGGACGGTCGAAGTCGATCAGCTCGACGGTGTCGGGGTGGGTGCGGATGGCTTCGGGATCACGCACATCGACGGCGACGACCCGGGTTCTGTCGTCGTTCTCCAGCAGAGCGCGGCCGTGGACCAGCACCTGCGGATCGATGTCGACGTAGACGACCCGGGACCCGGGGGCGTGCCGCCCGGCGACCTGGTGGACGTTGTCGGCGGTGGGAAGGCCGCTGCCCAGGTCGATGAACTGCCGGATGCCCGTCGTCCTCGCGATCAGTGCGACCGCCCGGGTCAGGGCCGCACGGTTGGCGAAGGCGATCGCCACCGAACCGGGCAGATCACGCTTGAACACATCCCCGATCTCACGGTCCACGGCGTAGTTGTCCCTGCCGCCCAGCAGATAGTCGTACACGCGGGCGATGCTGGGCTTGGCCGGATCGATGGAGGAGCCTTCGTACGTCATGGCGATCATTCTTCCCCGCGACCCGGTGTCCTGACCGCCGTTTCGGGATCCTCCGGGCCGGCCGACCGCCCCGCGGTCAGCGTCGCGATGTGGTGTCCGGCGCGGGCACCACGTCCGTGGCGGTGCCCTCCGTGAGGTTCAGGTCCTGCGTTCCGATGACCGACAGCAGTTCGAGCTGCTCGGCCCCGCGGGTTCCCGGAGGCGCGGTGAACCACAGCAGACGTTGCCGCCCGTCCTCACTGAACAGGTTGTAGCAGTCCAGTTCGATGACGCCCAGGGCGGGGTGGACGATGCTCTTGTGGTCCATACGACGCACCGCGACGTCGTGGGTGTCCCAGAGAGCCGCGAACTCCTGGCTGCGGCGGCGGAGCACGGCGACCATCCTCGTGACCTCCGCGTCCCGCCCGCGCCGGGCGGCGGCGGCCCGGAGGTCGGCCGCGAAGACCCGGGAGTGGCGCGGGTGGTCCTCGGGCGGATACATCGCGCGCGCGTGCGGATCGGTGAACCAGCGGTACACGAAGCTCGCCTCCGGGCCGCGGTCTGCCGGGGACGCGCCGAGCAGGGCCCGGGCCAGGTCGTTCTCCACCAGGGTCTCGTGGAGATCGGTGATGACGCGCGCGGGAGTGGTGGACAGCCGGTCCAACAGCCCGAGAAGCGCGGGCTGCACGTGTGCCGACGGGCCGTGGGCCGACGGGGGGAGCGGCCGTTCGGCCAGACGGAACAGATGGTCCCGTTCGTCGCCGTTGAGACGCAGGGCACGGGCCAGGGCGGCCAGGGTCTGGGCCGAGGGCTGTACACCGTGCTTCGCGCCGCCGCGTTCCAACTCGGTGTAGTAATCGGCCGACAGCCCTGCCAGCTGGGCGACTTCCTCGCGGCGCAGCCCCGGGACGCGTCGGCGCGGGCCGTGGGGCAGACCGACCTCGGCAGGGCGGATGCGGTCGCGGCGTGTCCTGAGGAAGGCACCGAGCTCTGGAAGATTCACCCCTTCATGGTCGCTCGCGCGCCGCACGGCAGCCAGGGGGTGCCAACCCCTGGGTAGGCGCAGCCCTGGCTGAGGGCGGAGCAGAGGCCGATCGTGGAGGCCAGGGGGAACGCAGCCCCCGATCCCAGAGAGAAGGAACCGGTCAGCCATGCCTTTCGCGAACTTCAAGGTCCCCGAGAAGACCCTCACCCCGAAGCAGAAGGAGGAGATCGTCACCCGCACCACCGAGCTGTACGTCGAGATCTACGGCGAACGGGCCCGCAACAACACCATGGTTCTGGTCGAAGAGGTCGCCGACGGTGGCTGGGGCATCGCCGGCGACGTACTGACGCTCGCCCAACTCGGTGAGGCGGCACGGGCCGACACCCTCGAGGCCTGAGCGGACGGGGGGCTCACAAGAGCCCGGACAACCATCTCGTCGGACAAGTACATGGCCCCTAAGGAAGGACGCAGTCTCATTCGATGGGGCCATACGACGGCCAGGACGTACCGGCTTCGCCGGCGGGCGCGTTGCCTCCAGCATGGACCGTACCGCCACCACCGGCTCCCTCCTGCCGGAGGACGAGAAACAGCAGTCGTGCGGCACCGGCCGTGCGGCACCGCAGGAGGATCCCCCCATCTACGCCGCCTTGATCAGGGAGTGGCGGGCCCGCGGACGCACCGTGCCGGGGACCCGTGATCCCCAGTGGGTGCTGCTGACGGCCATCGGCCCCTCGATCACGGCGCACCGTGTCACGGTCCCGCCGGGTCCCGGGTGATGGTCTGCCGGCGTGCGGCGGGTCGGGCGGCGCCCGCCGCGAACCGGTCCTCGGGGATCGACGAGCCGCACGTCGGGCACTTCCGCCTCGTCCGGGCCTGTGCGGAGAGCCGGCCGAGGGCCAGCTGGAGCGCCAGTTCCACGGCGGCGGGCACGAACAACGCGCCGCTCCCGTTGGGCGGGATCAGCCAGCGCAGACGCCCTACGGCACGGTCCGGCGCGGGGACCGCGATCCACGCGCCCTTGCCCGAATAGCGGATGCCCGAGCCGATCCAGCGGCCTCCGGGATCCGGCGGCAGGAAGAAGGCGACCCGACGGGCGCACACGTCGGCGAGGGCGGGGCCGGGTGGCTGCGGGATGCCCAGCAGAGCGTCCAGGGCGGGCATCGCCAGGTCCTCCGGCACGCTCAGCACGTCCCAGAACCGTCCGCATGCCAGCACGGCGATCCCCAACTCGCCGTGCCACTGCCGCTTGCACTCCCGGGGGTCGGTCGCAGCGGCCGCGAGCCACTCCGTGGCCTGCCGCATGGCGGTCTGCATGGTGTCTCCTCCGAGTCGTCTTCGCCCACGCGGGCGGGCGAACTTCTCCCACACATCCGGGACGGCCAGGCCCGGCATATGCATGCTGGTAGATAAATCCACCTGGCGGAAGGGGTGGCGGACCCTGGCGAATCACAGGTCCTTCACTGTGGTGGTCGGCTACGCCCCATTACGCCCCCGCCCCCTGACTGGCGGTCGGGGGCGGGGGCGGGGGTACGCCGGGGCGTTCGCGGGGCGGTGGGGTGTCAGCGCACCGCCATCCGCACCGGCACCACCGGGTAGGTGTACGGCGTGTCCGTGGCGACCGCGAGGGCGGCCGTGTAGGTCCCGGCCACGTCCACCGCCTTCGCGCCCGCGTCCAGCCGGACGGTGACGGTCAGGCGCCCGCCCGGAGCGAGCGTACGGGTGGAGGGTGTGGCGGACAGCCAGCGGACGTCGGCTGCCGGGACACAGGAGTCGAGGCCCGGCAACCGTTCGACGTTCGCATGGGCGTCCCAGACGCTCGGCGCGCCGCCGACCCGGTAGAACCCGCAGGCGCCGCCCGCCCGGTAGAGGGGCGTGGCGGCGGCGGGCAGAGCCGTCCAGGTGCGGGCGGCCGGGTCGTAGGCGTACCCGGCGCTGGTGACGGCCCCCAGGAGGTCGCTGACCCCGCCGGAGAGGAGGAAGCGGCCGTCGGCTGTGGTGGTCGAGGAGGCCCACAGGTCGGTGGGCAGGTCGGTGATCCGTGTCCAGGTCGCGGTGGCCGGGTCGTACGCGTAGCCGTGCCGCGTGCCCTCGATCGCGGTGGTGCCGCCCGCGCAGTACAGCGTGCCCGAGACGGCGCCGCAGCCGAGCCAGGAGACGGCCTCGGGGTAGGGGGTGGCGGTGGACCAGGTGTCGGTGGCCGGGTCGTAGACCCGCACCGCGGTGCTGCCGGCGCAGTAGCCCGATCCGCAGCCGCCGACCAGGTACCACTTGCCGTCGAGCGTGGCGGAGCCCGCCGCCGCGTACCCGGCGGGCGCCGGGGCGGCGGTGGACCAGGTGTGGTGCTGGGGGTCGTAGACCTCGGTGGTGGGCGCGGTGTCGCCGTCCGCCGTCCAGCCGCCGGTGAGGTACAGCCTGCCGTTGAGGAAGGCGGACTGGGGTGCCTCGCGGGGGGTGGCGGGACCGCCGGGGATCGGCGTCCAGGCGGCGGTGACGGGATCGTAGACGTAGCCGCCGGACAGGACGGAGGTGCCGTCCGTGCCACCGACCGAGTACACGCGGCCGTCCGGGCCGGTCGCGACGGCGTTGTCCATGACGGGGGTGGGGTAGTCGGTGACGGAGGTCCAGGCCGAGGTCGCGGGCGTCACGTCCGTGGCCGGGGTTTTCGCCCGTGTCAGCCGGTCGGGGCTGAAGTCACCGGGGACGTAGCGTGGCGCCGCCGAGTCAGCCGTCGTCGCCGTCGGAATGTCCCCGGACCGCTCGGTGAGGCTGACGGTGAGCGGGGCGGAGCCGGTGTTGCGCAGGGTGACCTGGGCGGTGGTGGCCTTCCCCCTGTGTACGGTCCTGTCGACCGCGGCCGGGCTGATCGACAGCTGTCCGGCGCGCAGCACCGCGTCGAGACGGGTGGCGTGGTCGGCCTTCAACGCCGCTTTCTTCGTGGTGGTGGTGTAGCGCTCGGCACTCACCTTGACCGGCCGGCGGCCCGGCTTCGGGACGAAGCTGACGTACGTACCGTCGGCAGCCGTGGTCGCCGTGGCGCCGCCTCCGCCGCTCACCGTCGCACCGCTCACCGGGCGGCCGTTGTTGCGGTCCTTCACCGTCCCGTACAGCAGCCCACCGGGCACCGGCGCGCATGTCATGCCGCCGAAGGCGACGTCGTCGACCTGCCAGTAGTAGGCGTCGTCGCCGGTGTAGCGGAATCGCACCCGGACAGCGGACTTCCCGGCCGCGGCCGGGAGGGCGACGCTCTGTGTCCCCGGGCCGGCCGAGACCGTGTCGCGGTGCCAGACCGTGGACCAGGTCGTGCCGCCGTCGACGCTGAGGTCGACGTCGGCCTTGGAGGCGTCGGAGAACTTTCTGTAGAAGGTGTCGAACCGGACCGCGGGCGTGTCGTAGGCGGTCAGGTCGAGGACGGGGGAGACGAGGGAGGTGCGCTGCCCGTCGGCGAAGTAGCCGCTGTCGGCGATGGCGAATCCGCCCGAACCGCCGGTGAGGTTGCCGCGCCCGGCCGGGTCGTCGAAGCGCCAGGTGTGGCCGCTGCCGGTGACGCTCCATCCGTCGGGCGCCCCGGTGCCGTCGAAGGTCTGGGTGCCGTCGCTGAACGTCTGCCGGTAGCCGGGCGCCACGCAGGCGGCGGTGTCGACCGGGACGTCGAAGTCCTTGCGGCCGGCCTTGGCCCCCACCGTCAGGTCGGACGTCGTGACCTGGTAGCCCGGGTACACCGGGTCGACCTGGAGCGTGTAGGTGCTGTTGGCGGGCAGCTTGAGGGTGTACCGGCCGGTCGCCGGGTCGGTGTACGTCCGGGTGGACGGCTCCCCGGTGACCTGGAGGCCCGCGGAGAGCGGCCAGCCGTGCCCGGAGCCGTCCCGGATCCGCCCGCTGACGGTGACGAGGGGCTGGGCGGTGAGGGTGAAGTCCCGGGTCGCGGTGGCGCCGTCGCCGATCTCGACGCCGCCCGAGTCGGCGCTGCCGTAGCCGAACTTCGCGGCCGTCACGTCGTACGTGCCTGCCGGGAGCGTCATCGCGTACGTGCCGTCGGTGCCGGTCGTCGTGGCGTTCGCGCCGGCCGTGATCCGCACACCCGCGACCGGGTCGCCGGTGCCGGGATCGGTGACCTCGCCGGTCAGCGTGCCGTACGGGCCGGTGGTGAAGGCGGCGGTGCCGTTCGGGGTGCCGAGGCCCGTGGGGCCGTCCCAGCCGGGGCCGGACGTGCAGAGGGAGGCAGCGGCACAGGTGCCGTTGGTGCCGGAGGTCACGTCGTTCAGAGCGCCGTTCAGCGCCGCGTCGCGGGCGCCGGTGTGAGCGTACGGGTAGGCGTTGGGGTAGGTCTTCGGGCCCGGTCTTCCGGCGAGCGCGTAGGTGGCGGCGATGATCGGGGCGGACGCGCTGGTGCCGCCGTAGACGCCCCAGCCGCGGTCCTCGTACGTGTTGTAGACGCTGACCCCGGTCGCCGGGTCGGCGACGGCCGACACGTCCGCGACGGCGCGGTTGGCGCAGTCCGGGCCGGTCTGGAAGGGCGGTTTGGGCGAGTAGGCCGAGCAGCCGCTGCCCGCGCCGGTCCACGCGGACTCGCTCCAGCCCCGGGTCGTCCCGCTGTCCCGGCTGAGCGAGGTCCCGCCGACCGCCGTGACGTACGGCAGCGTGGCCGGGTAGTTGGTGCCGTAGCCGTTGTCGCCGGTGCTGACGGTGATCGCCACGCCCGGGTGCTTGTAGTAGGCGTCGGGCAGGTCGCCGATCGCGCTCTCGCTCGCGCCGTAGCTGTTGGAGATGTAGACGGCGCCGAGCGCGACCGCGGTGTTCTCCGCCTCGCCGAGACCGTCGATGGTCGGGTCGTCGGCCTCGACCAGCAGGATGTGGCAGAGCGGGCAGGCGGCGCTGACCATGTCGAGGTCGAGGGCTATCTCGCCGGCCCAGCCCGCGTCGGGCTGGGGGTAGTCGGTGCCGCCGCGCTGGTCGGTCTTGCGGAAGCAGCCGTTCTCGGTGGTGCAGGGGGGCAGGCCGAACTGGGAGCGGTAGACGGCCAGGTCGGCCTCGGCGTTCGGGTTGTCGAAGGCGTCGACGATGGCGACCGTGGCCCCGGCCCCGGCCGCGTCGGACGGCAGGTCGTAGGCGCTCTGGAGGTCGGCGGGGCTCAACCCGGCGGGGGCCAGCAGGGGTTGGAGGCCCTTGCCGGTCTGCCGGACATCGTCGCGGGCGACCGCGAAGCAGGCCATCTCGCCGGGCTTGTCGGGTTTCGCGCAGAGGGGGTGTGTCGGCACGGTCGGGGTCGTTGTCGGGACGCCGGCGGTGGCCTTGGTGGCGGCCGTGTCGGCGGTGGCGGTCTGGGGGAGTGCCCAGACCAGTGTCATCAGCAGGCTCAACAGGGCGGATAACGTTGTCAGTCGGATACGGAACAGCCCAGCCTTGATCATCCAGGTCCTCCCAGACCTTCGCGGGCACAAGGGAAACGATCAGGCCGGAGCGTAGTTCATGGACATGTCATATGTGTGAAGTCGTGCGTTCTTGTTTGATCGAACGTCGTTCTCTCATCCCGGTATGGCCCCGAAACGAGATCACCGAGTGGCGGTCGACACACCACTCCCGCGGACGTGACCCCCACCGGTACGTCTCCGCGGCTGTAATTCCCCCGCGTCTCCGTCCAGGAGCCGGTAGCCCATGAGCGTCACCGAGTGCCGTACGCACTGCCCGTCGCGATGACTTGCCATCAGCCCCCCGTCCCGGAGGACGGAGAGCTGGTAACTGGCGCTGGGCAGGGCGATGCCGACAGCCGTCGCCACTTCGGAGGTGGTCCGGGGGCCGCTGCGGGCCACCTCGGCGAGGACCGCGGCCCTGGTGCGGCCCAGCAGGCGTTGGATCCCGTCGCCGTTGAGGGGGAGCGAGTCGAGCGGCCGTGCCGTGACCGGGTAGGTGAGGACCGGGCCGAGGGCGGGATCGGCGAGGGCGGTGGGCCTGCGCCAGCAGAAGTAGGACGGGACGAGAAGGAGCCCGCGCCCCTCCAGATGGAGGTCGCGGTGGGTGGGGTACTCCACTTCCAGGACGGGCGCCCGCCACCGGGCGAGCGGACGCAGACTGTCGAACAGGGCCAGGACGCCGCCGTCGAGGAGGACGCGGGAACGAACGTCGACCTCGTCACGGATCGCCCGGCGGATGTGGGCCCAGCGCGGTTCGAGCAAGGTCCTGGTGGAGACTTCCAGGTCTGTCACGAGAGAGCGCATGCCCCGGTCCCCCGGCCGGCCGAGTGCCGTGGTCCATCCCGGGAGGGGACGCGCCGCCGCAAGCCTGCCCAACTCGTTGCGCAGTCGGCTGTGAGGAGTGGCCGCAATCTGTTCCAGGGCTGCGGGCAGACCTCCTTCCACCACGGACGGGGTGAGGAAGTCGGGGATGTAGCCGACGGGCGGGACGAGCGTCCGCAGTGTGTGCAGGGCGCGGTTGGCCGCCGGGTCCGTCGCGAGCCGGTCACGGACGGAGCGACGCCACGCACCGAACTCGAGTGGTCCCTGATGCGTGACCAGCCGGCAAGCGGCACAGATGAGTTCCCAGAGCGGATCGGGCCGACGTGAGATGCGGATGTTCTGTAAATCGTGATCGGTGAAGTGGATACGGAGCATGCGGCCTCATTCGCGGACGGTGGGGGGTTGGCCGGTGTGAGGGGCGGTGACGTCATCAGTGGTGACGAGCGGCAAGCGCAGCCGGTTCGGTCGTGTCGGCCCTGATGCCGGAGGAGGCGGCTGAATATCGCCGTGGTCGTGTGCACATCGCGGTCGGCGGTCGCGGGACGCCGGGCACGGGGAGCTGCCGCACGCTTCGCATGGGGACACGGGCCTGGTAGGGGGGACGAAGCTTTTGGTCCGCCACGGGCGCCCTCAGCGCCGTCCGGCGCCCGGGCGGCGAAGGATTGGCTCAATGTGCTCGGCCGACACCGCGCGGCCCGTGCTGTACGGCACGCTGAACCTAGCTTCCGGTCGTTCGTCCGTGGTGCCGGTCCACGAGTTGCGCCCGCCAGCGGCTGAGGCCCTGCGCCAGGTCGCCGTCCGAGGGAGTCAGTCCGACCAGGCAGCTGTCGATGTAGTGGAGGTAGAGCGGAACGAGGTCGGTGTCAAGGAGCGTGGTGAGGTGCTCTGCCGGGACCGGATCCCGATGACGTGCGCGCGTCGCGGCCCGGACGAGTTCCGCGGCCACCGGTGCGGGGTGTGCGAGGTGGTGGCGGATGGCGTCGTCCGTGGATCCGGGATCCCCGGTGGCGGCGGTGTAGAGGAATCTGAGGGGGAGCAGAACGGCCTTGGTGCACCGTCTGATGTCACCGGCCAGCCGGACCGGGTTGTGGAACTCGTCCTGGACGGAGTCCGTCGCGAGTACCTCCAGCGCGAAGCGGACACTGTCGTCGAACAGCGCGCCGGCGTCCGGCGCCGCCACGTCCTGGCGTACGTCCTCACCGAGGAGCAGCACGCCGCTCCTCTTGAGGTCCAGCCGGTCGACGGCGGGGAACCTGCCGTCCTCCCGGTTCGCGCGCAGCGCCGGCAGGGAGCTCCAGAACGCCGACAGGCGTCGGTGGGAGGGGTCCGTCCCATGGAGTTCGCGGGTGACGCGGTGGATGATCCGGTCGTCGTCGTCACGGCGGTCCGCCAGGACCAGTGCGAGGTCGATGTCGCTGACAGCGGGGGCGAATCCTCCGTGCGCGAGGCTTCCGAGGAGGTAGGCCGCGATGAGGCGGTCGGCGAGGGTCTCCTGGAACAGCCTCGCGCAGTGCTCGGCGACCCTTGTGGCGGAGCCCGGGTCGAGGGTCTCCTGGGGGGTCGTGCTCATGCCGGGGCGGCGGTGTCGCGGAGTGCCAGTTCGGCGATCCGGTCGGAGACCATGGTGATGATCTGCCAGGCGCGGTCGAGGAGTTCGGTGACATCGCCGAGCCGCCACTCCTGGCGTTCGGCGAGCAGACGGTAGCCCATCGCGATGTGCTCCTCGTCCTCTTCGTCGTGCAGCGCGAAGTAGGCGTTGCCGGGGAACGCCAGTGCGCCTGCGTTGCTGAAGGCGAGGCTGCCGGCCTCCAGCACCAGGTGGGCCAGGACGACACGGTGCAGTCCGGGAAGGACACGGAACTGGTCGACGAACCAGGCCGCTCCGGCTTCGACGACGGGGTCCCAGCGCGGGGTCCGGGCGGCCTCGTGGCTGTCGGCCAGGATCTCGTGGTGACCGGTCTCCTCCTGCTGGTGCCGGAGAGCGAGTTCCCTGAGCTGGGGGTCGGTCTCGAACATGGTCCGGACGCTGATCATCCGCTGGAACGCGTTCGACCACGGCGCCAATTGAGCCATGACGGCGTCCTTGGTGGCTGCCGGTGTCGTGGGGTCCTCCAGCAGGACGATGAGGCTGCTGGCCCGGTATGCGCGGACGTGCTGGTCGTTCCTGTCCGCGACTTCCCGGAGGGGTGCGGCGGGCATGGTGGTCATGGGGATTCGTCCTTCTGCGGGGCGCTTGGCAATGGCTGCGGAGACCGGCCGGCCTGGGCGGAACGAGGGGAGCGCGGTGGGGAGTACAGCGGAAACCTGAAGTAGACGGAGACATCCGCGACCTGGCCCAGCGAGCGGTAGCTGACCAGCTCCTGGAGGCCCCGGCTCCGGTCCAGGGGCCGTGGCGCCACGGCGCGCAGGAGGGCGTGATGACGTCGTGGGTCGAAGCCCTCGTGCGCCATCAGGGCGCCGATCCTGGCCGCGGCTTCCTCGTCGGACGCGGTGAGACTGGACACCCGGAAATAGGTGGTCGACTCGTCGGCGCGGGGGGCGTCGGGCCGGAAGGCCAAGCAGGTCAGCGGTGCGTGTCCGGCGCCTTCCGGGGCCGGGCCCAGCAGGGTCCGGAACGCCGAGCGGGGTCCTGCCGGGCTCATGGGCCCTGGCGAGCGAGGCCATCTGTTCCAGGACCGCGACGCTGCTGGTGTGGTTGCGGTAGTAGACCTTGGCACGGGCCCGCGCGCCGCTGTCGAGGTCGAGCGCGAAGAACTCCAGCTCGCGCTCGGCTCCGTCTTCCTGAGCCGCCCGGGCCACTCGTGCGGAGGTGTCGGCCCACGCGGCGCCCATCGCGAGGCGTTCCATCGCCTCGCTCACCAGGGCGTAACGTTCCTGCGGGGCCACGGTGTACAGCCCGAAGTGGATCTTGAAGGCGGGAGGGTGTCCCGGCCGCCAGGCCAGGGCGTGCCACAGGGGCACGGGCACCGTGTCCTGGCCGGTGCCCGGCGCGAACACATCGGCGATCTTCCCGTACCGGTCCAGACTGACCAGCGGCTCCCCGGCCAGCCGGTCCGTGAGCGCCGCCGCGGCGATCCGGTTGGACGCCGCGGTGATGGGCCTGGCGGCGCCCAGCGTCTCGAACAGGACGCGGAGTTCGGGTCTGCGCCGGGACCACTTCACCGACATCTCGGCGGGAAAGCCGTCGCCGGCCACGTATGAGGGGAACGGCGGCACCTCGCCGACGGGCAGATCGGCCCAGGGCCGCAGAAGATCCCGGACCTGGAGGGTCACAGGCCCGCTCATGGACCGGGACAGACCGAGCCCGGCGCACATGTCGCTCCAGCGTTCGTGAAGGAACCCGCCGATGGAACGCCCTTCACCCGAGAAGATGCTCTCCACTCACCTGTCCGTTCTACCGTCGGCCCGGAGGGGCGTATGCGCTGATGTCGCGCCGCGTCTGAGGCGAGCACCACTCTCCAAGCGGGCAAGCGCACGGTCCAACGTTTCGAAGAGGATCGAAACGATGGACGCCTCCCTCCGTCGCGGCCACGATGGCTTCGCAAGCCACGGCCGCAGGGCCCATCCCGTCTGTATTTCCGCGCTTCGGGGAGGGCGACGAGCAACGGGGGCTGACTTGACGAGAGTTTCCGCATCTCCCCATGGAATTCACGCGTCCTCGATTGCATCCGAGGAAATCGCCTCATCCTTTCTCCGGGACGGACATGTCCGCGCGAGAAATGCGGTGGACCTGACGCCGGGTTCCCGCCTCCGGACGTTCTTCGAGACCACGCTTCGGCGCGAAGGGCTGTCCGTGGACGGTCCGGTGCCGGCGGGCCTCACATCGTTGCCGCCGAGCCGCGTCGGGGACCTCGCGGAGATGGCCCCCGTGCTCTGGTCCGCCGTGTGCGCGCTGCTCGGCGGCGCCGACCGGATCAGGCGGCCCGTCCGGCTCAGCAACGCGCTGATATGCAATTACCGGACCACGCGGCTCTCCGAGAGCTGGCACGTCGACGGTGACTTCTTCGTGCACCATCCCGACAGCCCCGAACAGGCGCTGCTGCTGTTCATCCTCTGGACCGACGTCGGCGAGGGCGAGGGGGCCACCCTGACGGCACCTTCGGCCACGGCGGACATCCTCCGCCGCCTGGCCCGCCATCCGGCCGGACTGACCAGCGCGCGCATTCCCGCCCGGGACTGTGCCCGCGGATCCGACAAGTACCTTTCCCTCACCGGGAAAGCGGGCGACGCCTGGATCCTGCATCCGTTGACGGCGCACCAGTCGGCACCCAATCCGCAAGGCCGACCGCGATTCATCTCGAATCCGGTCGTCGCCCTGACCGAGCCGATGAACCTCACGGACGACCCGGTGGAGAAGTCGCCTCTCGAAGCACTGACCCGCCGGCTTCTGGACCGTCCCTGGAGACCTGACGAGAACGCGGTGCGGGAAACCTTCCTTCCCGGCCGTATCGGCCGTTGGAACGGCGAAGGAACCTACACCGACCGCTCCTGAGTCCGTGTCACACCCGCGCCGGCCGATTCCCCCGCAAGGGGGCGAGGTGAGCTCATGCACGCGCACATGCCCACTGCCCCGCGCCACCAGCCCGGCCCGTCCCGGGTGCTCTTGATCAACCCACCGCTGTGGAACCCGTACGCCCCACACCTCGCCGTGCCCCTGCTCCTGGCCGTGCTGCGTCGGCACGGCGTCGCGGCGTCCGCGCTGGACCTGTCGGCCGAGACGATGCGCCATCTGCTCAGCCGGGACGGGGCCGGCGCCTACGCCGCCGAGCGCGAGGAGGTGCTCGGCGCCCGGGCCCGCGACCAGTTCGAGGCGGCCCGCTCGTCGGTGGACCGCGCCGCGGCCTTCCTGCGCTCGCGGGAGAGCATCACCGACCCGGACGGCCACCGTGCCGCGACGGCCGTCTGCCAGGCCGTCCTCGACGGCGTCGCCGTCCTGACCCCGGGCGCGGACCTGAGCTTCGACCGGTTCGACCTGCGGCATCGGCCGGTCTCCAGCCGCCAGGTCATGCGCGCCGTGACCGACGCCGTACACAACCCGTACGTACAGATCTTCGAGCAGGTCCTGGTGCCGCGGCTGCGCGCCCTGCCGCACCTGGAGGTCGTCGGGCTGTCCGTGTCCGCCGATTCCCAGCTGATCGCGGCGCTGACCGCCGCGCGCCTCATCCGGCGCGAGCGGCCCGACGTGCACATCACCGTCGGCGGGAACTTCGTCACGCGCATCGCCGACCGGCTGTGGCCCGGCCACCCGTTCTTCACACTGATCGACTCCCTGGTCTGCTACGAGGGCGAGGAGTCGCTCGTCGATCTGGTGGACCGGCTGCTGTCCGGCCGCCCTCCGCACGGCGTCCCCGGCATCGTCGTACCGGACGGCGACGAGCTGCACCGGTGCCCGTCCGCGACCGCCTCGCTGGACGAGCTGCCCGTGCCCGACTTCACCGACCACCCGCTGGCCGACGGCTATCTGGCCCCGGGCCCGGTGCTCCCGGTGATCGCCTCCCGCAGCTGCGCCTGGAAGTGCGCCTTCTGCGCCATCCCGTTCGCCTCCGACAAGTTCCGCATCCGCGCACCGGAGGCCGTCGTCGCCGAGCTGGACGAGCTGCACCGGCGCCACGGCACCAGGGACTTCCAGTTCGTGGACGAGATCCTGACCGTCCGCAGCATGCGGGCGCTGGCCCGCGGGCTCGCCGACCGCGACTACCGCTGGTACGGGGAGACACGGTTCTCCCCGACCATCGACCGCCGGCTGACGGACGCGCTCCACAAGGCCGGCTGCCGCCGGCTCGACCTGGGCCTGGAGTCGTACAACCAGGACGTCCTCGACCGGATGCGCAAGGACATCAAGGCGTCCTGGATCGCCCCCAACCTGGACGCCCTGCTGGCCTCCGGCATCAGCGTGCACCTGTTCGGGATCGCCGGGTTCCCGGGGGAGGCGCGCTGGCAGACCGCACGCACGGTGGAGTTCGCGACAGCGACCCTGGCCCGCTCGCGCGAACGGTACGCGGTGCCGGACAGCACGTTCGGGATCGGCCCCTTCGTCCTGGACGCCCTGTCCCCGGTCGCCGCCGCGCCCGAACAGTTCCAGGTACGGGTGCTCCACCAGGACCCCGGGGAGGACCTGCAGATGGCACTGCGCTACGACTACACCGGCTCGCTGCCCCAGCCGCTGAGCGCCGAGGACCGCGACATCGCCGCCCGGGCCGATCGCATCCTCGGCAGCGCCTTCGGCGAGGGGGAACGGCCCGCCGAGGAGGTCGTCTTCCTGCGGGCGGCCGCCCGCCGCCGGGGCGAGCGCGGAGACCAGGACGGCAGGCCGCCGGGAGTGCCCTGCCCGGGGCCGCACTGGGAGCGCACGCCGCTGCGCCCGGCGGGGGGCTGGGTGGTGAGGCTCCGCGAGGGGGAGCGGACCGTGTTGTACGAGCCCCGGGAGGGCGCCCTGTTCACTCTGCCCAGCAGACTGCTCGACGGCCTGCCCGCGACCGCCGACGCGGTGTGCCGCGACTCTGCCGAGCGCGCTCTCGTGCGAGCCGCGCTGCACCACGGGTGTCTGGAACCCGACCAACCTGACGCGGGGCTGCTGACGTCCGCCGCCCAGCTGACCGGCGATCTGTTGCTGCGCCTGGGTCCCGGCACCCAGCTCGTCACCGAGGCGGCCGACGTGTTCCTGACCTCGCGGATCACCGGGCAACGGCTGCGGCTGTCCGACTGCGGCGGCGCCGTGGCACGCCTCGTCGCCGCCGACGAGGGCAGCCCGTGGGCCGATCTGGTCGCGCGCTGCGCCCCCGGCTCCCTGCCCCGGCTGCGCACCTTCGTGTGGCGGCTGCTGGTCAACCGGCTCCTGTCCGTCGAGACGCCGGACAGGTCACCGCACCCACTGGCCGAGAGGAGGTGAACCACATGGCAGAGGAGAAGCTCACCACCGAGGAGACGGAGGTGGAGTTCGAGGACGACGGATTCTTCGAGCCCACCATCGAGGAGGCCATCATGGCCTCCGGCCTGCACAAGCAGTTCGTCGTGGACTGACCCGCCCGCCCGCACGGGCCGGGTCCGGTGCACCGGGGCCAAGCCGGTGCACCGGACCCGTACCCATCATCGCGCACGGCATGTTCGGACGGCGCACGGAAGGACCCCGATGACGCAGAGCCCCGTACTCCTGCCGCTGGCACCGGTGACGCGCACGGCGCCCGCGGCGACCGTCGCCGTGGTCTCCCTGCCCTTCTTCACGCCCTTCGCCACGTGCTACCCGGCCGTCCTCATCACCCGGCGGCTGCGGCAACTGGGCTGCCGCGCCCGCTTTCTGCCGGCCCATATGGAGTTCTACGCCCATGCCCGCGGCCTGGGGCTGACGGAGAACGCGTACAAGCTGTTCACCAACCGGCACTTCGCCGCCGACGTGGCCCTGCTGCCGCTGTGGTCGGCGCCGACCGCCGCGCACCGGGCGGAGCGCGAGGAACTGGCCCGCACGGAGTTCCTCGCCACCGCCGAGGACGAGGCACGGCTGCGTGAGGTGTTCGACGGCTATCTCGACCGGCTGGCCGAGCGCGTCCTCGGTGCCGAGGTGCTCTGTCTGACGAGTACTCACTTCCAGCTGCTGCCCAGCCTGTTGCTGGCCCGCCGGGTCGCACGCCTGGCCCGCGAGCGGGGCGTCCCGCGTCCGCGCGTACTGCTGGGCGGCTACTTCGGCTCCGTCCAGGTCGCCCGGGACGTCCTGGCCCTGCACGAGGAAGTGGACGTCGTGGTGTACGGCGAGGCCGAGGACGTCCTCGGTGACGCCGTCCACCACGCCCTCGGCGGACGGCGCCGGCTCGTCGCCGGCAGGGCGCACACCTTCAAGGACGGCTATGCGGAGCAGTCCGCCCTGGTGGCGGCGGGTCTGCGTCGGCCGTGGCTGCGCGACCGGCTGGTGGTGAGCATGGAGGTGTCCCGCGGCTGCTACTGGGACCAGTGCGACTTCTGCAACTTCAACGATTCCTACGACGCCCGGTTCAAGATGCACGATCCCGGACGCGTCCTGGCGGAGATGGCCCATCTCTCCCGGACCTACGGACAGCGCCGGTTCCAGTTCCTCGACACCGCGCTGCCACCCCGGTTGGTCCAGTCGCTGGCCGACTCCGGTGAGCGTCACGACTACCGGGTGTTCTGCGAGATCAGGCCCGACTTCGGCCGGGAACGGCTGGGCCGGCTCGCCGCCCTGGGCCGGGTCACCGTCCAGTTGGGCATCGAGACACTGCTCGACGACCACCTCGACCTGATGAACAAGCGACAGACCGTCGAGGAAGGTGTCCGCATGCTGTACGCGGCCCGGGAGTTCGGGATGCACAGCGTGTGGGGTGTGATGATCGGCCACCCCAAGGAGACGCCCGACCACCGCCGGCGCCTGCTGCGGGAGATCCGCACCCACCGAGGAGCGGGGCTCCCGGCGCCCAAGTACCTCACCGAGTGCGAACTGCGCCCCGGCAGCGGACTGTGGGACGAGCGCGCGGAGCTCGGGCTGGGCGTCGAGTTCCCGTGGCGGATGTTCGACAGCCTCCTCAGCCCGCGGGAGCACGCCTGCTCCCTGATCCCCAGCCGGGTCAGCGGCATGCCCGCCGAGGAGCCGCAGTACCGGGCCGACCGGCGGGAGATCAGCGCGGAACTCACCGCCTGGCAGCGGGAACAGGGGATGGAGGTCGGCCTCGATGCCTGACTCCGGCGGTACGACCGTGCTCACCCGCTTCCGAGGCGTCACCGTGGCGTTCCGCTGCCCGGACCCCGCCGACACCGCCCACCTGCGCTACTACCTCAGCGACCACCTCCTGCCCGACGGCTCGCCGGTCGAGCTGACGGTCCGTCTGGAGACCGCGGACGGCGGCTCCTTCACGCAGGCCCTCGGGACGCCCGCCACCAAACGTGTCTGGTGGCGCCCGACCGCCGGACCGTGGCGACTGTACGAGGAGTGGGGCACGCACGCCCTGCTGCCCTCGCCCGTACCGCCGTTCGGCCTGCCGCCGCTGCGCGACCGACTGCGCCTGCGCCACGGGGCCGCGCTCGCCGCCCCCGACGGCAGCGCCCGCACGCTCGCCGTCACCGGCGCGAGCGGAGCCGGCAAGTCGGTGGTCCTCGTACATCTCCTGCGCCAGGGCTGGTCGTTCGTCTCCGACGACCTGCTCGTCATGGACCGGCAGGACCCAGGAAGGCTGCACTACTACGGCCGTCCGGTCGGCGTCCGGGAACGGAACCTGCGGCTGCTGCCCTGGCTGGACGCCGCCCTGCTGTCCGACGTCCCGTGCCTGCCCACCCGGTGGGGCCGCACGTGGATGGTGCGGCCCCAGCGCCTCGGCCGGTGCGCCCCGGTCGATCAGCCGCTGCGCCTGGCCTGGCGTCTGCATCTGACGCGCGGCGCCCGCTTCACCGTGCGCACGGCAGGCCCCACCACGTATGTCACCTGGGATCCCCACCTGCACCTGGAAGAGGTCCTGGCCGTGTGCCGGCGGCCGGCCGGAGAAGGAGACGGCCATGCCGCCTGACTCCCCGCAGCGCCCTCGGAGCGCCGAGCGGCTCTTCGACTTCTTCGGTGCCGTCGTGCGGGTCCGGTGCACCCCCACGGACGCCACCGACCTCGACTTCTTCTTCGGCCCGCACCGGGCGGAGCCCGGCACGCGACCGCGCTACGGTGTCGAACTCCATGCCGGTGACGGGGGCTTCCTGCGGTCGCTGCTGGCCAAGGACGACGCGCCCAAGTCGTTCCGGCTGAGTTCCGAGCCGGACGGTGAGCTGATTGAGGAGCGGAGCTTCACCCGCTGGTCGTCCGTGCCGTCGCCCCTGCCGCCGTTCCGGGCCCTGCGCGCGGACATCGCCACCGTGCAGGCCACGGTGCTGGAGCGGGAAGGGCGCTGTCTGGCCTTCCACGGTGATCCGCACAGCGGCAAGACCAGTCTGGGCCTGGCGCTCCTGGCGCGCGGCTGGGCCCTGGCCTCGGACCAGTTGCTGGTGGTGGAGCGGGCCACGGGTGCGGCACGGCCGTACCTCACACCGACCGGTGTACGGGGCCCTACCCTGGCCGCGATGCGTGACGGAACCCTGGCCGGCCTGGAACAGCGCCGCTCCTTCTGCACGGTGAGCGGTGAAGTGGTGCTCGCCCGGCCGGAGAACCTGGGCGCGGTCGTACCCGTCGGACGTCGGCTCGGGCCGGTGCACCTGATCGTGGTACGGCGGACGTCGGCAAACGCGCCGGCCCTCGTCGCCGGCGGGCCCGTACCGCGCGTATGGCCGCCCGGAGCCTGGTCCTGGCTGAGGGGCGCGCTCGCGGACGACCGAGCTCAGAGCCTGCTGACCCTGCCCGCCGAGGGCGGCGTACAGGCGGGCGCGGACCTTGTGGAGGAGTGTTTCGGTGCCTAGCCTGACCGTCGATCAGATCACCAAGCTGTACCGCACGGGAACGGAGGCCCTGTCCCGGGTCTCCTTCACCGTGGATCCCGGCACCATGCTCGCCGTGGTCGGCCACAACGGAGCGGGCAAGTCGACCCTGCTGAACATCGTCTCGGGACTGATCCGTCCCACCTCCGGCACGGTCACCACCGGCACCGGGCGGGGCAGGCTGATGTGGGCCCCCCAGCGCACCATGGTCGACTGGTCTCTGACGGTGCGTCAGAACATTGAACTGGTCGCCCGGTTGACGCACACGCCGTTGTCGTCCGTCGACCGGGTGCTGGAACTCCTCGACCTGGAGAAGGTCTGTTCCCGGCAGGCCGAGTACATCTCCGGCGGACAGTTGCAGCGCGTGCAGATCGGCCGCGCCCTGGTGGCCGACGCGGCCGTCTATGTGCTCGACGAGCCGACGGCGGGACTCGACCCGGCCGCGGGCGAACTCGTGATGGAGCATCTGCGCGAGCGCGCCGCCGCAGGTGCCACCGTGCTGGTCTCCTCGCACGATCTGGACGCCGTCGAGCGCACCGCGTCCGACCTGGTCCTGCTGGACGAGGGCCGGCTGCGCGCTCACCTGCCGATCCAGGAGTTCGTCCGGCGGGCGGGCGCCACCATGAAGGTGAGCGTGGTCTTCGCCGAGCCGATGCCCGAGTCCTGCCCGGACCGGCTCGCCACCACCCTGCCCCCCGAATGGGCCCTGGAGACCGAAACCGACCGGACCGGCCTGTCGGTCCAGGTGCCGCTGGCCACCGGACTGCGACCGGTCCTCGCCTGGCTGCCGCCGGAATTGGAGGTGCTGGATCTCAGCGCCGAGAAGCAGTCGCTGCGCGACGTCTATCTCGCCCGCTACGCCGACCGGACCCCCGCCCCCCAGACTGCGACGGTGCTGAAGTGAAGACGTCCCTGACGCTGGCCCGCTTCCACCTGCTCAGCGTGTGGAACTGGCGCACCAGCCATCTCAGCCGGGTCATCGAGGCCCCCGCCTACTTCCTGTTCATGGTCACCGGCCTCAGTACCCTCGTGGCGGGCGCCCGCATCGACGGCATGTCGTACGACGACTTCGCCTACGCCGGTGTCCTGGTCGTGATCGCCATCCGCGCCCTGTTCTGGTGCATGGGCGACGTGGCCAACGACCGCAAATGGGGTGTCTACGCCGTCGCCCGGACCACCGATGTGTCCTTCCCGCAGTACATCGGCTCCATCCTGGCGGCGAACACCCTGGTCGCCACCGTGCAGATCGCGGCCATCCTCGTACTGAAGCAACTCCTGGGACGGGGCAGCCCTGTCCAGGATCTGCGGATGGCCGGACTGGCCGTGCTGGTGTGTCTGCTGACCGTGCTGACGGGCTGCGCACTGGGGTTCGGGATCAACAGCTACAGCAAGCGCGACCTCATGACATCGCTGTTCAGCCTGCCGCTGGTCATGACGGCGCCGCTGTTCTACTCCCTCGACGACCTCCCGGTGTTCATGCGGGTCCTGGCGGCGGTCAACCCGTTCACGTACTGCGTGCTGCTGGTCCGTTCCCCCGCCACCGAGAACTTCCCGACCCAGGCCGTCGCGGGGTGTCTGGTGGCCGCGCTGCTCGTGGCGGGCGCCTTGTATCTCGCCTCCGGCCGGCACGAACTGGCCTCCAACGAACAGGGCTGATCACGATGCCGCCGATCGGAGAGCACCCCGGCCCCTTCACGGCCGTGCACGGCTTGGTGACGGCCGGCGCGGCGGGCTACTGGTGGCAGGACGCGCCGACCGGCGCCCGCCTGCTGCGCGGGGACGCGAGCGGAGTGCGCCCCGTGGACGTGCCGCGGGAACCCGGCGACCTGCGCCCGCTGAGCGTCCACCCCACCGACGCGGGCCCACTGGTCGTCGCGTACGGCCGTCCCGGCGGCGACTACGGCTACCTTTCGGAGCCCGGTGCCCCGGACTCCGTACTCGTCCGCCGCCCCGGCGTCGTCCACCTTCCGTGCGTGCCGTCGGGGGACGGCGGCACGGCGGGGCCGGGGTTCGTCTACACGGGGTTCGCGCCGGGAGCCAGGCTGGAGGACCCTCCGGTCGACGGGCTCAGGGTGGCGGTGCACCGTACCGGCGAATCCTTCGCCCAAGACCGTGCGGTGGCCCTCGGCGACGACCCTCTCGCCCTGGTGACCGTGGAGCCGACCGGTGACCCGGCGGCCGCACTGGTCCGCTCCACCGCGCACGGCGTCACCACGCAGCGCCTGCTGCGTCCGGACCCGGCGACGGGCCGATTCGACCTCACCGCGCTGCCTTCGGCGACGAGCCCGCGCACCCGACTGGTGCTGAGCGCGGACCGCTGGTGGCACGGTGAGGCACTGGGCACCCCCAGGGCCGTCCTGCGCGCGGGGCCGCCCGGGGACCCGGAGGCGGCCGAGACCGTCATCTTCCCCGAAGGAACGGCACTGGCATGGATCTGGGGCACCCGGCACAGCCTGCTGGTCCGTACCGTCGCCGGGCGCGGTGCGAACGCCGCCGAGGCCCTTTACCGGATCGACGGCGACACGCTCCAGCCGTGTCTTGTCGCCGGAGGGCGCCCCGGCGACTCCTTTCCGGAGGTGGCCGCGTCACCCGCGGGGGACTGCGCCCTGTGGCTACGGGTCTCCCGGCGGCCGGACGGCACCGCCGCCGGCCGCATGGAGCTGCTGCCGGACGGCGAACAGCGAGCGCATCCACTGAGCGCGACCGCGTGGCCCGCCGCCCTGCCCCGCACCACCCGGTACTGCACGGCCGGCGACGGCAACCGGCTTCCCGTGCAGCTGTCCGGGACCGAGGGCCCCGTCCTGCTGCTGGAGCACGGGGGGCTCACCGCTCTCGCCAACGCGCCCCTGGAACGGGCCCTGGAGGAACTGGCCCGCGCCGGGCGGCTGACGCTCGCCCGGGCGGTGACGCGGTCGCTGGTTCCCGCCCATCGCGTCCCCGGCGGGGAACGCGGCTACAACGACCTTCTGCACGCGGCACGCATGCTGCGTGCGGACATGGGACCGCGCCGCCCGCTCCTGGTCCTGGGGCACAGTATGGGCGCGGTCGGCGCCGCACGCGCGGTGCTGCTTCAGCCGGGCCTGTTCGACGGCTGGATCCTGCGCTTCCCGGTCACCGACCTGGTCGGCTTTCCCCGTCTCGGCATCGGCCGGCACTGGACGGGGATGCTCGGCGACCCCTCCCGCACCGACCACCTCCGCGCCCTCACCGGCCTGTCTCCCCTGCACATGCCGCTGCCCCCCGGCCCGTTGCCACCGGTACTGATCCAGACCGGCACGTACGACACCCGGGCCGACGCCCGGCACGCTCTGCGGCTGGCGGAGCGGCTGCGCGGGCGGGGGCCCGTGACCCTCAGCAGTTACCCCGTCGGCCATGTGGAGCGGTTCAGTGAGCCAGGCTCCCGCCGGGCCGTGGCGGAGGTGACGGCCTTCATCGGCGCGTGCCCGGCCGTCGCCCCCGACCTGGAAGGAGCCTCGCAGTGACCGCCACCGGCATCGACCACGCCTCCCTCGTCGTCGTGGACGACGTGTACGCCGACTTCGAACGGGC
The DNA here is from genome assembly GCF_040605395.1 of Streptomyces sp. NPDC005648. Lineage (NCBI taxonomy): Bacteria > Bacillati > Actinomycetota > Actinomycetes > Kitasatosporales > Streptomycetaceae > Streptomyces > Streptomyces sp. NPDC005648. Next base: position 64,115 of record NZ_JBEXCS010000044.1, read on the forward strand.
CCGGGCAGCCGCCCTGGCCTGCGCCTTCGCCCCCCGGACGGACAGCGCCTTCGCCTACCGCACCGCCCAGGCACCCCGCTGGATGCAGGAGGAGGCCATCGGCCGCATCTGCGAGGTGCTCGGGCCCGGGAGCCGACAGGAACTGATCGCCAATCACCTGCACATGTCCTCGGCCATGGACTGGAAGGTCAACCTGCATCGAGGCGCCCGCATTCACGTCGACGAGGCCCGCTGGGCGGGCGTGCTGTACCTCAACACAGCGGAACAGTGCCGCGGCGGCACCTCCCTCTACGCCCACCGGCGCACGGGCGTCAGGCACTTCTTCGAGCTGCGGGGCCGCCCCGACGCCCAGGAGATCCTCGCCGACGGCGGTGACATCGCCAACTGGCGGGAGCTGGTCTCGCTGGCGATGGTGCCCAACCGGCTCGTACTGTTCGACCCCGGCCAGTTCCACCAGGCCCAGGAGTACTTCGGCGACAGCAAGTCCTCGGCCCGCCTCATCCACAACTTCTTCTTCCGGCACATCCCGGCCCACTTCGACCCCGACCGGGACGGCGTCGGCGCGGCCGGCGTCATGGGGGGTGCCTGAGTCGGTCAAGGGGCTTGTACGAGCCCTGAACCGGTCAGGAGTCCTGTATGAGCAGCCGGCCTTGTGCGGCGTCGGGGGAGACGAACGCGAAGGCCGTGGGCGCGGCGCCGAGATTGAGATGGAACGGCTGGAAGTTCGGGTCGAGCTGGAGGGCGAGTTCCCACGGGCCGTCGTCGGGCCAGTCGTCGCCCTGGAAGAACGCGGGTGTTCCGCCGACCTTGTCACCGCTGACCTGTTCCCAGTAGAGATCGTGGTCTTCGGGCGGAGGCGTCCGATGGTCGTGCTGCGGACGGAAATCGGGATCCTGCTCCGGCCGCAGACGGACCGTGTACTCCGCGTCGGACCCGTCCTCGGCGTGGTAGAGGGTCGGCCCGGTGACCATCGGGAGCGTGGAACCACCGTAGGTACCGCCCGGCTGCACGATGACCGCGTTGGCGCCCTCGTCGGGAAAGGCGATGTCGGGGTCGAAGAACGTCTCGTCGCCGTGGTCCGCGTGCGTGACGAAGACATACGCGAGCTTGCCCCGCCCCAAGTCGCCCAGCACTGCCTCGAGTTCGACCTGGCAGACGAAGCGCATCGGCTCGTCCCAGGCGTCGTTGACCGGCCACTGCGGTTCGGAGAGCCACACCGGCTGGCCACCGAACTTGGTGACCGGCGCGGTGACGGGCGCCGCGGCGGGCACGAACGCCTCGATCCTCCACGTCCGAACCATGAGCACCCTTTTCCTCGCGACGGCCCAGGAGGCAAGGGACCGTACGACCGGTTTCCCGGCGGCATCGGCGCCTCACCCGTCCATCGTGCCAGCACGGCGAGGCCCCCTCGCCGAGGGGGCGGCGATCGCACGGGACTGGGGCCCGGCCCTGCGTCCGACCGACGGCGACGGGTTCTCACCGCACCGCGACGACCGACTTGAGCGTCGGGGGAGAACTCAGCCGGGCACCGGAGCCTCGGGAGCGGGCAGCGGTTCCGCGGTCCTTGGGGCCAGTGCGCGGACGGAGGGGGTGGCGACCATGGTGAGGGTGGCGAGGAGGATGAGCGCGGCGGCCGCGTAGAGGGTGGCATGGAGCCCGATGAGGAGTACGGCGGGTCCGGCCGCGAACTGGGCGAGCGGGATCGCGAGGTAGGAGCCGAGGTCGTCGTAGGCGTAGACGCGGGCGAGGCGGTCCTGGGGGATCTGTTCGTTGAGGGTCGAGTACCAGGCGACACCGGCCTGCTCGACGCCCACGCCCGCCACGAAGTTGGCGATGACCAGCAGCCAGGTGTGCGGGGCGAGGGCGAGCAACAGCGGGGTCGTCGCCGTCAGGCCCATCAGGGCGCAGCCGACCAGGATCGGGCGCCGGGGCTGCCAGCGCAGTGACAGTACGCCGCCGGCGACCGCGCCGAGCGAGGACGCGGCGACGGCCAGACCCCAGCCGGTGCGGCCGATCCCGGTGGCGTCGGCGACGGCCGGACCCAGAACGGTGAACGAGGCCGTGAGGCCGGCGTTGAGGAAGCAGAAGGCCACCACGATCACCCACACCCAGGTGCGGGAGGTGAACTCCCGCCATCCGACACGCAGTTCATGTACCACACCGGGGCTGGGCTCCGGCGGTGCGACCTGGACGCGGACCAGCGCGAAGGACACGGCGGCGAGCGCGAAGCTGAGCGCGTCGACGGCCAGACCCCAGCCCGGGCCGATGACGGCCACCAGGACACCGCCCAGCGACGCACCCACGATCGTCGCACCACTGCCCGCGATCCGGGACAGCGCGAGGGCGCTGCGACGGGAGTCGACCGGCACGGTCTGGGGCAACAGGGCCTGGGCGGCGGGCTGATAGCACGAACCGGACGCCCCGTTGACTGCGGCGAGCACCATGAGCAGGGGGATGGCGGCGCTGTGGGTGAGGACCAGGGTGGCGACCACCGCCTGGCTCACGGCGCTGACCACGCTGCTGCCGACCAGCAACGGGCCGCGCGGCAGCCGGTCCGCCAACACTCCGCCGTACAGCAGGAAGAGAATGCCCGTGACAGAGTGGGCGCCCACCACCAACCCGAGCGAGCCGACCGAGCCGGTGGTGTCCAGTACGGCGAAGGCCAGGGCGATCGGCGCGACCCCGTTGCCGAGCAGGTTGGCCGTCGTACCGATGAAGAGGTGACGGAACGGGCGGTGGCGCAGAGGCGCCAGGGCGGCAGACATGCGCCTGATCGTCGGGACCGGGCAGCGCGCCCGTCAACCGGATTAACGACGGTCCATGGGCGCTGTCCGTCTCACTCGTTACGGGCGTCTTCGAGCTGGAAGTGCCAGACGACCACGATCGGGGAGTCGTCCAGGGCCGCGGCCGATGCTTCCGGGCACCAGTGCAGCAGGTCCCAGGACATGTGCGACGGGAGCGGGTCGGGGGCGGTGCCGGGGTCGAGGCGGAGGTTGGGGCGGCCGGGTTCTTCGCAGTGGCGGACCTGGAAGCCCAGCGGGAGGGCGTGTGCGAGATAGACGCTGAGCGGGCGGTGGTACTCGGCGAGGAGCGTCGGGCGGCCGTCCGCGCCGGGGCGGCGGGCCAGGGTCGGCCGGAGGTAGGAGGTCAGCAGGTGGGCGTCCGAGAGGACGAGATGTCCGCCGGGGCGCAGGACCCGGGCGAACTCCGCGAAGACCGGGGCCAGGTCGGGCACATGGGTCAGAGCCAGCGCGCAGACAACTGTGTCGACCGTCTGGTCGGCGAAAGGCAGCCGGTGCAGGTCGGCCTCGTGGAAGTCGACGTCCGGCAGGCGCGTGCGGGCCTGCGCGAGCATGTCCGGTGAGGCGTCGACGCCGGTCACCCGGTGGCCGAGCCGGTGGAGGTGGGCGGTGTGGCGGCCGGTGCCGCAGGCCGCGTCCAGAGCCGTGCCGACCGGCAGGCCGTCCAGGATGCGCCGGACGACAGGCTGCTCGACGTCGATCATCTCGTTGCCGGGGGCGTCGTAGTGCGGCGCCCAGTCCTGGTAGACGTCGGCCGCGCTGATGGTGCCCGGTTCCGCCGTGACTGCCTCGGCCTGTGCGAGGGCGGGTGTCCGGAGGAGGGCGCGGATCTCGGTGATCCGGGCCTCGACGAACGCCTGGTCGCCGCCGCCCTCCCTGAGGCCGCGTAACAGAGCGGCGCCCTGGACTCCCAGCAGATATCCCAGAGGGCTCAGATAGGTCATCCCACGGACGGTACGCATCCGTGCTCCGACGACTCCAATGGTTTTGGGGTGCTGCCCCGAGCCGACTGCTCGAAGCCCATCACGCGTGGGCGAGAAACTCAGTTGATCCCGGCCCTGGCGCAGCAATACTGGCTGAGGTCTCGTTGATCGGTCCGCTGCCGGCATTTGGACGTGGGCCCGGGGGAGGGATCGAGGCGAATGACCATGCACGACGACCAAGTGGACGTGACCACCGACATCGTTGCCGCCCTGATCCAGGAACAGTTTCCTGACTGGAGCGGCAAGCCGATCCACCTCCTGCCGTCGACCGGGACGGTCAACGCCGTCGTCCGCATCGGGAACGACCTCTCGGCACGCTTCCCCCTGCGCCTGTCCGATCCCGCCGAGACGCTGGCGGCTCTGGAACGGGAGGCCCGGGCGAGCGCGGAGCTGGCACAGGTGTCCCCGTTCCCCGTCCCTGAGCCCATCGCCGTGGGGAGGCCCGGAGCGGGTTATCCCATGCCGTGGTCGATCCAGACCTGGCTGCCGGGAACGGTCGCCTTCGATGCCGACCCGAGCGGGTCGGACGCCTTCGCCGGGGACCTCGCGGCCTTCATCTCGGCCCTGCGGGCCGCCGACACACGGGGGCGGCTGTTCAGCGGCGAAAACCGCGGCGGCGTGCTCACTCGCCACGACGAGTGGATGGCGAAGTGTTTCGAGGAGAGCGAAGGGCTTCTCGATGTGCCTCGGCTACGTCGATTGTGGAGCCATTTCCGCGAATTGCCGCGCACGGACGCCGACGTGATGTGCCATGGCGACTTGATTCCCGGCAATGTACTGGTCACCGGAGACCGGCTCGGCGGTGTGCTCGACACGGGCGGCTTCGGCCCGGCAGACCCGGCGCTGGATCTGGTCAGTGCCTGGCACCTATTGCAGTCAGGCCCGAGAGATGTGCTTCGGCGGGCGCTGGCCTGCGACGATCTGGAGTGGGAACGCGGCAAGGCATGGGCGTTCGAACAGGCGATGGGTGTTGTCTGGTACTACGTCGAGACCAATCCCACGATGAGCGCAATGGGACGCCGGACGCTTGAGCGCATTCTGGACTCGATGACCGTGGTGCCGGCCGGATCGTAGGCCGTGACGGCCGGATGGTAGGCCCGGACGAAGACGATCCGGAGCCGCCTACGGAATCTGTCGGCCTGCCGGGATGCGAGGCGGTGAGGTGCGCGTGACGCTGGTGCCATGTCCGAGTGCCGCGTCGCCGTCCTCCACGACCTCACCGTGTCTCTCCAGAATCAGTGGGGTCGATGACGGCGCGCAAAGGCCGCCGAGCCGGTGCTGAGCTCGACGTGGAAGCCGTTCTCGACGAGCTGTACACCACGGCGCCGTCCGACTTCGTCGCTCGACGAGAGACGGCGGTCGCGGCCGCCAAAACGGCCGGTCGGCCGGATGACGCACGCCGTATCCACGCGGCCCGCCGTCCCACCCTCGCGGCTTGGGCGGCGAACCTCCTGCTGCGCTCCCAGCCGGAGGAAAGCCGGCAATTCCTCGAACTGGGACAGGCGCTGCGCGAGGCCTACCAAAGCCTGGACGCCGAGGGTCTCAAAAACCTCTCCGCACAGCGCCGCCGTGTCGTGACCGCTCTGTCGAGGCAGACCGTACAACTCGCCCGCGAGGCCGGGCAGCGGCTCTCGGAGTCGGTCCAGTAGGACCTCGAAGCGACCCTGCGCGCCGTACTCGCCGATCCGGACGCAGCCGACCAGTGGGCCGGTGGCCGCTTGGTCAACGCCCTCACCCCGCCGTCGGACTTCCGCCCCAGCACGGCGCCACAGGCCGCGAGGCCGCGCGCCCGCAGCCGCTCCGCGCCCCCGAAGCCGGCGCGGGCGAAGGACGAACTCGCCGATCGGCGCCGCGCCCGGCAGGAGCAGCTCGCCCGAGCGCAGGAAGCGGCCGAGGCGGCACAGCAGCGCCTGCGTGAAGAGCGCGCCCGGCGAGCGGTCGCCGACGCCGAGCTGCAGCGGGCGCGCGAGGGCGCTGAGCAGGCCCGCCGACGGCTGTCCGGCGTCGAGGAGCAGCTGCGGCAGGCACGCGAGGAGTGTCAGCGAGCCGAGCACGAGCAGCAGGCAGCCGAGGAGCACAGCCGGGCCGCCGCCGACGCGGTCGCCGAGGCCGAGCGGGAGGCACGCGCGCGGACGCAGGCCGTACGCCGTATGAGCGCGGGTGGCACGTAGGCGGCGCCGGCTGAGCGGCTACCGGGCGCTGCGGAAAGGCACCCGGTCCTCGCGGCGGCGTGCTGGTCGGCATGTACGATGGATGATCTTTGAAGACGGACCTCAGAACATGGTTGTCGTTGGCTCCGCTGCATGCCCGGTGGTCAGCCGCGCAGTTGCTCGGCGGTTTCCTGGTAGGCCTCGGTGGCGCGGGTGAAGTAGTCGTAGAGGACGTCGAGTTGGTCGGGTGTGTAGCCGGCGAGGATTTCGGCGATCCGCTGCCTGGCCGGAGCGAGGGCTTTGTCCAGGGCGGCGGGCGTGCCGGCCGGTTCGACGATGACTTTGCGTCGGTCGTCGGGGTCGGGTGTCCGGCGCACGTATCCGGCCTGTTCGAGCCGGTCGATGAGGCGTGTGGTGGGACCGGTGGTCAGGCCGGTGCGGGTGGCCAGTTCGCCGGGGGTCATGGCTCCGGCCAGCTGGAGGATGTTGAGCGCGTACAGGTCGGTGGCACCGAGTTCGCAGGCGCGGGCGCTTGCGTGGCCGTGGAACATCACGGCGCTCAGATAGCGCCGGTAGGCCTCGCTGCCGCCGGCTCGGGACGCGGGCGTTGACATGGGCTCCCCCTCTCCCTAATCTCTTCCTCAGAGAAGAGAAATCTTCTGTGAAGTAACTTCTTCGAAGAAGTTATCACGATGGGGGAACACCATGTCCATGTACGCCGACAGCGCTGTCCGGGAGACCGACACCGCCGAGATTCGCGCTCTCCTGGAGCGCAGCGTGGCCGCCTGGAACCGCGGCGACGGCACCGCCTACGGTGAGCAGTTCACGGCGGACGCCACCGACGTCACCTATGTCGGCACCGTGTACCGCGGCGGGTTCGAGATCGGCCGCGCCCACCAGGCCCTGTTCGACAGCTTCCTCAAGGGAACCGAGCTGGCCATCGAGCCCATCGACCTGCGCCTGCTCGGCCAGGACACCGCCGTCGTCGTCACCCGCGGTGAGGTGTACAAGGGCCGCAGGCCCAAGCGTCTGGGCAAACTGGCCACCTATGTGGTGGCCCGAGAGACGGACGGCCGCTGGCGGATCGCCGCAGTCCAGAAGACCCGGCACAGGCCCCTTCTGGAGGCACTGTCCTTCCGCGCCCGGCCCGCGACCCGGCCGACCGCTCACACGGGTTGACCGCACTGTAGACGTGGTGGGGCCGGGAGCGACCTGTATTTCGGTGTGCCCCAAACCGACCTGGCCCGGTTGGCACGGCTCGAAGACGCCGTACCGCCCATGCCTGCCCTACCGGACGGCGAAACCGTTCTCGCACCCTGGGACACCCACTGTGTTCGGCTGGGTCGGTGGCGGCGGCAGCTATGCGTACGCCGACACCGCCACCGGCACCTCCTTCGCGATGGCCAAGACCCGCCTGACGCCGCACTTCATCACCGCACAACGCCTGGCGGACCTGACAGCAGCCGAGACCGACCCACGTGCCTGAACCCAGGAGGCGACCCGGCCGCCGCCCAGGACCATGTTCGGCCTAGGACCATGGGCCGAGGCCGGTTCGGGCCGGGGACCGGTCCCGCTCCCGGGCCGCCTCGCTATCGTTGCTGAACAGCCACGATCACGTATGTGATGCTGCCGACCGGCCGGCTACGCCCGACGCATCGCCGAGGAGCCGATGGCCCATCCCCTGTGTCCTGGATGCTCCGAGGAGAGCGATGCCGAGCGACGGTTACACGTACCTGTGCGAGTTCGACGTGCTGGAGGACGGCGTACCCCGGAGGTTCGAGGTGGAGGGCATGCCGCTGTCCCTCGTGCTGACCGAGAAGCAGGTCTTCGCGATTCATGACATGTGCTCGCACAGTGCCGTCTCGCTGTCCGAGGGAGAGGTGGACGGGTGCACGGTCGAGTGCTGGCTGCACGGTTCACGCTTCGACCTGCGCACCGGCTCCCCGCTCGATCCACCGGCGACCCGTCCCGTCCCCGTGTACCCGGTACAGATCGAGGACGGGTGTGTGTACGCGCTCCTGCCACGGAGCGAACGGTGACCGGGGCACCCGAAGAGTGCACCGCGGAGCGGGCCGACGCGGCCCGCAACCGTGCTCGACTGCTGGAGGCGGCCGCTCGGCTGGTGGCCGAACAGGGCGCGGAACATGTGACGATGGACGAGGTGGCCCGCGCGGCCGGGGTGGGAAAGGGCACGCTGTTCCGCAGGTTCGGCGACCGCACCGGACTTCTGCTGACCTTGCTGGGCGACGCCGAGAGCGAGTTCCGCGAGGCGTACACCTCGGGTCCGCCCCCACTGGGACCGGGAGCGCCGCCGAGGGAGCGGCTCACCGCGTTCGGCTGCGCCCTGATCGAGCGCATCACCGACGAGAACGACCTGGGGGCCGCACTGGCCCGCCAAGTCCCCCTCGAACGGCGCCACTCCGCCGAAAACGCCACGTCCTTCCACCACCACATCGCGTCCCTTCTACGGGAGGCGGGTGTGGCCGCCGATCACGAGATGCTGGCCCACGCCATGCTCGTGTTCACCAATTTCGAGACCATGGACTATCTGCGCGAGGACTGCCAGGTCACCACCGCGCGTCTTCGGGCCACCTGGGCGGACATGGTCCGGCTGGTGACCGCAGGCACCGAAGGAAGCCGTCCTGACTCGGAGTCATGACTGAGGGGCCCAAGGGTCCTCATAAGAAAGCAGTAGGACCCTGGGACCCGCGACCTTCAGGATGCCTGGAGGTGCTGTTCGGCGGCCCAGGTGGCCAGCAGACGCAGCCGTTCGTGGGTGGGGGAGCCGGGAGCGGCGGTCCAGACGGTCAGATGCTGATCGGCGTCGGTGTTGGCGGTGTAGGTGTCCCAGTCGAGGACGAGTTCGCCGACCACCGGGTGGTTGAGGGTCTTGGTGCCGACGGTACGGGCCGCCACCTTGTGGTCGCCCCACCACTTGGCGAACTGCTTGTCCCGCGTGGACAGTTCGCCGACCAGCTCGATCAGACGCGGGTCCTCGGGGTACTGGGCGGCCTCCATCCGGATCTGCGCCACGGCGATCTGCGCCGAGGCCTCCCAGTCGGCGTACAGGGTGCGCATGGCTGGGTCGGTGAAGATGAGCCGGGGGTAGTTGCGGTGCTTCTCCGGGATCCGGGAGAAGTCGGTGACCAGGGCGGCCGCCAGCGCGTTCCAGGCCAGGATGTCGCCGCGGCGGCCCTGCACGATGGCGGGGGTGGCTGTGAGGTCGTCCAGCACGCGCTGTAGCTGCGGCTGCACCTGCTGGCGGCCGCGACGCCGGATACGGGGGGTGGTCTTGCCCGCGAGCCGGAAGAGGTAGCCGCGCTCGTCGTCGTCCAGATGGAGGACCCGGGCCAGCGTCTCCAGCACCGGAGCGGACGCCTGCATACGGCCCTGCTCCACCCGTGTGTAGTAGTCCGTGCTGATCGAGGCGAGCTGGGCCACCTCCTCCCGGCGCAGCCCGGCGACCCGGCGGGGCCCGCCCGTCTCGGCCAGCCCGACCGTGCGCGGGCTCAGCTCGGAACGGCGCTTCTTGAGGAACTCTCCCAGCTCGTTGAGAGGGACGTTGTCGGGGGTCATGCTTCCCATCCTGTGGAGGCGGGCAGGTTCTGGTCGGCGGCCCAGGGGGAGAGGATGCGCAGCTGGTCGTGTGCGGCGGTGCCCGGGGCGGCGGTCCAGATGGTCATGTGCTGGTCGGGGTCGGTGCTGGTGGTGAGGACCTCGCAGAGATACGTCCTTGTTCGATCGCGGGCTCAGTTCGGGGGGCGTTTCCTGAGAAATTCTCCCAGCTCGTCGAGGGGGATACTGCTGGTCATGCTGCCCAGCATGGCATCGGTCGCACGCCGGGAAGGGGGGAGAGTTTTCTCCCAGGATGTTTCCTTCCCGGGGCAGGTCCTTCCCAGGATGAATCTCTCCGCTTTTCGCGCCCGCGTCCGTGTGTGAGGCTCGATACCGAGCGGCCCGGAGCGAAGCACGCGGTGCTTCCGTGTTCGAGGCTGCCGACCAGAACCCCTCGCACCGAAAGAAGCACCCTCATGCGTGGAGCAGTGTTGTACGGCCCCGGTGACATCCGTTTCGAGGAGCGGGAGGATCCGAAGATCCTCCGGCCGACGGACGCGGTGATCCGGACGGTCGTCACGTGTGTGTGCGGCTCGGACCTGTGGGCCTACCGCGGCACCGATCCGGTCACCGGACCCACGCCGATGGGGCATGAGTACGTCGGCATCGTGGAGGAGGTCGGCGCCGAGGTCACCCACGTCAAGCCGGGCCAGTTCGTCATCGGCTCCTTCGCGACCTCCGACAACACCTGCCCCAACTGCCTGGCGGGCTACCAGTCCTCCTGCACGCACCGCGAGTTCATGTCGACCTGCCAGGCGGAGTACGTGCGCATCCCCAACGCCCACGGCACCCTGGTCGCCACCGACGACCTGCCCGCCGACGAGTTCCTGCCCAGCCTGCTGGCCCTCTCCGATGTCATGGGCACCGGCTGGTACGCCGCGAGGGCCGCCGAAGTCCAGCCCGGCTCGACCGCCGTCGTGGTCGGTGACGGCGCTGTCGGCCTGTGCGGGGTGATCGCCGCGAAGGAACTGGGCGCGGAGCGGATCATCGCCATGTCCCGGCACGAGTCCCGGCAGAAGCTGGCCCTGGAGTTCGGCGCCACCGACATCGTCACCGAGCGGGGCGAGGAAGGAGTCGCCCGCGTCAAGGACCTGACGAACGGGGTCGGGGCGGACAGTGTCCTGGAGTGCGTGGGCACCGCGCAGTCCATGCGGCAGGCCCTGCACACCGCCCGTCCCGGCGGCAACGTCGGCTTCGTCGGGGTCCCCCACGACGTCGTCGTCGACGGCCAGGAACTCTTCTTCTCCCACGTCGGCCTGCGCGGCGGCCCCGCCCCCGTCCGCGGCTACCTGCCCGACCTGATCGACCGCGTCCTGTCGGGCCGTATCACCCCCGGTAAGGTTTTCGATCTCACCCTCCCCCTCGACCAGATCGCCGAGGGCTACAAGGCCATGGACGAACGCCGCGCCATCAAGTCCCTCCTCACCCCCTGACCCTCTTCACCCCCTGACCCTCTTCACCCCCTGACCCTCTTCACCCCCTGACCCTCTTCACCCCCTGACCCACCTAA